>JAQGPD010000160.1 GCA_028293305.1 Verrucomicrobiales bacterium
TTTATGGCTCTCCAGCAGCCCGGGCAGAGCCGATGCTTTGGGTAGATCTGATTCTCTGGGTAAAGCCGATTCTTTGAGAACCGCACAGAGGACTGTGCGGACCACTCTGGACTGTGCGGACTGCTCTGGACTGTGCGGACTACTCTGGACTGTGCGGACTGCTCTGCTCAAGACCGCGCCGCCGTGGCATCGGACTCCGCCAGCACGCCTTCCAGATACCGCCGATAATCCGGACTGCGCGTGCCGACGATCACTTTTTCAAAACCCGCCCGGTCTATGAAACCGCGGTTGAACGCCACCTCCTCGATGCACGCGACCTTAAGATTTTGCTGGTGCTCGATGGTGGCGATGTAGTTCCCCGCCTCCAACAAACTCGCCGGTGTCCCCGTGTCCAGCCAGGCAATGCCGCGCCCCAAAAGCCGGACCTCCAACTGCCCGTCGTGAAGATAGGCATTGTTCAGATCCGTGATTTCCAACTCGCCGCGCGCGCTCGGTTTTTGCTGCTTCACGCGATCCACCACAGTGTCGTCATACACATAAAGCCCCGGCACCGCATAACTGCTTTTCGGATGCTTCGGCTTTTCCTCAATGCTGATGACCTTTTGCGATTTATCAAACTCCACGACCCCGAAACGCTCCGGATCCCGGACGTGATAACCAAAAACACAGGCTCCTTTTTCAATCGCCAGCGCGCTCCGGAAAAAGTCCAGCTTTCCGTAAAAAATGTTATCCCCCAAAATCAGGGTGGCCCCGGATCCGGCCAAAAATTCCTCCGCCAACAAAAAAGCCTGGGCGATCCCCTCCGGCGCGGCCTGCTCCTTGTAAGTCAGGTTGATTCCGAGGTTTTTTCCATCGCCCAGCAGATTTTCAAAAGCCGGCAGATCCTTCGGCGTGGAGATGATGAGGATGTCCCGGATCCCGCCCAGCATCAAGGTGGACAGCGGATAATAAATCATCGGTTTGTCGTAAATCGGCAGCAATTGTTTGCATGCGATGCGGGTGAGCGGATCGAGCCTGGAGCCCGCGCCGCCTGCGAGGATGATGCCTTTTTTAGTCATGACTGAAAGGATGCGGGATGAAGATTCCCTGTGAATCGGAGCCCGAGTGTAATCGACCGCGCCGCCAGGGCAAGAGCCGGAAATGGGCAGTCGGCGGTCGGTGGTCAGCGGTCGGTGGTCAGCGGTCAGCGGTCGGCAGTCAGCATGCACCGGTCGGTGATCGGCATTCAGCGTCCCCCGGATTCCAAATCCGCCAGCAGGCCTTCCACCTCCGGGGCGTTGGCCGCGTCGGGAAATCCCAAATCGCTTCGCAGCCGCGCCTCCATTCCCGCCGCATCCCGCGCCCGCAGCGCCAATCCGGTGCTCGCATCCGGCCCGCCGAGCGATGGAAAACCTTGAGAGTCAAGCACGGGGGATTCCATCGTCGCCGCCCTTCCCGGCATGGCACCGGGCCCGTCCGCACGTCGGACCGCCGCCGCCACGGCCGCCGCCAATTCCGACTCGATTTTTCCCAAAGCGTTATCGATGCGCGCGATCGGTTCCAGGGTGTGGTCCCGGATCACCCCATGCCGGGGGTCCAGAATACTCACCGCTTCCTCGGCCAGTCGCGCCGCCGCCGGGTCCGTCAGCTCCACCGCCGCGCCTGCATGCAGCCGCGGCACGTCCGCATCCAACCCGCCCACGCCCACGCCGGAACCTGCACCGGCATTGATCGCCCTGGCTCCCTCCAGCCCTGCCACCGACGATGCCCCAGCCACCCGCGCCCGGGCCAACAGCAATTTCAAATGCAGCCAGCAGAACAACTCCGCCGCCGCCTCCGGCTCCCTTCCCCGGCCCGGATCCAGCAGCAGCCGGCAGGATTCCCGCAGCGCATGGTGCCGCGATTTCGCGTGCGCCGGGAGTTGGTTGTAAAGTTGCAGCCGCCGCTCCTCCACCGCCCGCCAAGCCACCCGGCGGGCCGCCCGGTCCACCCCGCGCCGATACCCAGCCCGGCCGGAGGTCCCCGCCATCCATAACACTTCCCACGCCGCACCCGCCGCCCAAAAAACCGGATGATCCAGCCCCGCGATCGCAAGCCCCGCCACGGCCACCGCATTCACCGGCACCCTTCCCGCCAGCGGCACGGGAATCCGCTGCCAAAAACCGGCTTTGATATAATCCCACGTGGAAACAACAGACATGGCCGGATGGAAAACGATGAAGTGTAAAACAAAGAAAGGCGCGGCGGGCGGCTTTATTGTTCAAAAAATAGTCAGCCCTCCCCATCCCGCAAGCCACGGTCAGCTCCCGCCCGTCGGCCTTGTCCCCGCCTTCGACCCGGCCTTGCATCGCTCCGCGTCGACCGCATTTTCCATGCAGGGAAATCTCCGCCTGGCTTCCGCCCTTCTTCTGCCCATCTTTCGTCAATTCTCCGCCCGCCATCGCCCTTGAGCTCCAACGCCCCATCCACCGCCGCCCGTCCCGATTCCCCGGCTTCCCAGGCTTCCCAGGCTTCCCTGCAAGGTCCGCTGCTCGCCGCCGTCTCCCGTTCCTTTTATCTGAGCCTCCGCTTCCTGCCGCCCCCCGTGCGCGGGCCCCTCAGCGTCAGTTACTTGCTGGCCCGCGCCGCCGACACCATCGCGGATGTGGACACCCGCCCCGCCGCGGAACGCCTGGCACTTTTAGCGGATTTCCGGCAATCGCTCCCCGCCGCACCGTCCACCGCCGCGGCCGCTTTCCCGCGGAAAAATAACGCCGAATTCCTCGTCCAGGCCTCGACCTTCGCCGCTCATGTGGACCACGCCGGGGAACGCGAACTTCTGGAACGGCTGGGCGAGTGTTTCTCCCAGCTCCAAAAACTAACCCCTTCCGCCCAGGAAAAAGTCGCGGGAGTGCTTCATCACATTCTGGACGGCATGACCTTGGACCTGGAGCGATTCCCGGACGCCACGCAGCTCCGATCCCTCCAAACCGAGCCGGAACTCGACGCCTACACGTGGTTCGTCGCCGGTTGCGTCGGGGAATTTTGGACCGCCATTTGCGAAACCGAACTGCCCGGCGTCTTCACCCGCGCCGGATCGGAAATGACCGCCCTGGGAAGCCACTTCGGGAAAGGCCTGCAGCTCATCAATATTCTCCGGGACCAGGAAAAAGACGCCGCCATCGGGAGATGTTATCTGCCGCTGGATCTCCTGCATGCCGCCGGACTTCAAGGCCCCGCCCAGTGGCCCGCCGGGGATTGGGCTCCGTGGCATCGCGTTCGTAAAGACCTCATCCTCAAAGCCCGGGCCTTCCTGCGCGACGGTTGGACCTACGCCGCCTCCCAGCGCTCCATCCGCCTCCGCTTCGCCACCCTCATGCCTCTGCTCATCGGAGAAGCCACGCTCGACCGCATGGCCGCCCTCCCCCCCGACGGCCCGCCCGCCGCCGTCAAAGTCACCCGCCCCCAGGTCAAAAAATTCGCCCGCCGCGCCCTCTGGATGGCCCTAACCGGCCGCGTGCGCCCCAGCCCCCTTCCTCCTGAACCCCGTCCCTGACCGCGTCCCTGACCCCCTCCCGAACTCGGTCCCTGACCGAAACCCATCCCCGTCCCTGACAAAACTTTCCCATGAACGAACCCGAATGGCAACAATGGCAGGAAAACCTCGCGGAAGCCCTGCACGACTTCGCCCACGTCCACATGCCCTTCGGCAAATATGGCCCCGCCCACTACCCGCCCAAAGGCCTGCCCCTCCACATGCTCCCCGCCGAATACCTCATGTGGTTCAAACAAAAAGGCTTCCCCACCGGTAAACTTGGCCGCCTGCTGGAAGCCCTTTGCGATATCCACTACACCGGAGCCGAAGCCGTCCTCGCCCCCCTCCGCACCCCCGACACCAAACCCCACCCCCTCCGCAAAGAACGCCCCAAATCCTTCAAATTCGACTAACCCCCCAAAAAAGAACCCAAACAAGACCAACCAAAGGACCGCGACTTTGTAAGTCGCCCCGGAGCATCAGCAAAGCCCCAGCCCAAAGCCCCAGCAAAGCCCCACCCAACCCAATCCCCCCCCCAATCCAACCCCCAACCCAACCCAACCCAACCCAACCCCACCCCACCCCACCCCACCCTAACCCCAATCCAATCATTTAACCTGATCGAATGATCGGACTGGAAAAACTCCCCGCCTCCGCGTAAAGATTCCACTCGGCGGATCCCACCAACCTCCCGCCACCCCCTTATCCAGTGTCGGAACGCGGCGATCAATTTTATCATCAGGCCGTGGAAGCCCCCGCTTCCGCCTTCGATGTCTCCCTGCGCCCCCCCGTCTTCGCGGAATTCCAAGGCCAGCAAAAAGTCGTCGAACTCCTCACCATGCGCGTCGAGGCCGCCAAACAACGCGGCGACGTCCTCGACCACGTCCTCCTTTGCGGCCCCCCCGGCTTGGGGAAAACCAGCCTCGCCCACATCATCGCCGCCAGCGTCGGCAGCCAGATCCACGTCTGCAACGGCCCCCAGATCGAAAAAGCCGGCGACCTCGCCGCCATCCTCACCAAACTCGAGCGCAACGACGTCCTTTTCATCGACGAAATCCACCGCTTGGCTCCTGCGATAGAGGAGGTGCTGTACCCCGCGATGGAGGATCGCGCTCTCGATCTGATGATCGGCGAGGGCCCTT
>JAQGPD010000220.1 GCA_028293305.1 Verrucomicrobiales bacterium
CCAAAGCGCAGGAGGCCAAGGCGCGGCGGCAGGAGGAGGCGGAAAATGCCAAGCTGACGGACCTGAAAACCCTCTACAAACAACTGGCCAAAGTCCTGCATCCAGACTTGGAGTCGGACCCGGACCGCAAATTGCAGAAACAGGAGTGGATGCAGCGTCTGACCAAGGCCCATGCCGCGGGCGATCTGCATGAATTGCTGAGCATAGAGATGCAATGGCTGGGAGTGGAGGCTTCCAACCTGGCAACGGCGACGGACAAGAAACTAACCGTTTATGCCTCGGTGCTGAAGGAGCAGATTGCCGAGGTCAAAATGCATATACACAATCTTCCCATGAAGCCCAGGTTCGAGGTCCTGCACCGGTTCCTGCCTCCCTTCGGTTATGGCATCTGCCAGTCTGCCGTGCAAGAGTTCGCCATGCATATGCACGATGATATTTGGCAATCCACCAAGGATCTTCAAAAGCTGACGCAGGGCGGCCCGGCCCGGCTCAAGCTTTTCAAGCAATGGGCAAAGGCCATCAAAAAGTCGGAACGGGATTCAGATGGATTTTTCTGGTAGGAGATTTGTCAGGCTCGGTTGTTCAGGGAGCGGCCAGTCGGATGGCTTCAGTTAGCAGTTCGGATAGCTGGGCTTGCGTGAGCTGGCGGGGCCCCGAGCAATACGGAATGAGTTTTTCAGCCAGGAGGGCGGTGATGGCGGGGAGGAGTGGAGCCGTATTTGCCGGATCGCCGGAAGCGCGGAAGGTGTTGAGGGCGGCGGTGGATTCAGCGAGGAGGGTTGCGGGATCGTAGGGGCGTTTGGTGAGGGTGACCTGGCCGATGGTTTTGGTTTTTTCCAGGCGGGGGTGGACCATGCCGATGAGTTCAAGGTTGGATTGATGATCCGGATGATCGGCTTCCATCGCGGCGGCCCAGCCGAGGACCTGGGAGTTGAGAAACATGCTTTTGGTGGAGCGGATCCTGACCAACTTCGAAATGCCGTCCTCAACCCAGCGGCAGATGAATTCCTCCTGATCGGCGATGGGCGCGAGGTGGATGGATTCGCCAAGGCCGGGACGCCGGGCCAGGTCCAACAATAGCTTGAAGGCTTGGAGCAGAAAGCCCGGAAGGTCGGTCCGCGGCGGGGGAGCGGGGGCACCGGTGCCTTCGGAACCGGGGTCGGGGTTGCTGGGCGGGCTCATGGTTTTTTTCGGGGGAGGGATTTTTTAGGCAGGGTCTTTTTGGGAAGCGGTTTTTTCGCCGCTGGGGCCTTTGCCATTGGAGTTTTGGCGCCCGTGGGGGTGGGGGAGGCGAGACTACGGAGAACGGGTTTCCGGCCAGAGGATTTTGAATTGGCGCCTTTTTTGGAGGTGGGTTTTTCTCCCAATATCGGCACGGAAAAAGCCCGTCCTTTGGTGTAAGCGGGTTTGGTTGATTCAACGGGCTCGCCGGAACCGGGAACAACGGAGCACGGCTGAACCACTCCGGAAGGGCCGGCGGGAGGGGCGTCCAGTTCGATTCCAAAAAGCGCACTGAGGTCCTCGCCGGCGAGGTCGGAGCCGGGATCATGCAGGGAAATGGTCAGGGCGGTGGCGGAGGAGGCGATGAGTTCGGAGGGGTCGACGCCGCGGAGTTCAAAAAAGAATTTGGGGTCGCGGTCGAAGAGCACCCCCACGGCGTAAAGGACGGCGGACTGGTGTTTGCAGAGGTCGGCGTAGTCCGGGCAGGAGCAGTGGTGCGTGAACTCCTTGCGGCGAGGGAAGAGACCCTTGTCAGGGTCCGTGATTATTTCCATGAGTCCGGGCCCCAGTTTTCCTGACAATAAATCCAAAAGGCTGGCGACCTGGCCGGTGCAGAGTTTTTTCATTTCCTTCCAGCGTGCGGCGGCGAGCGGGCTGATGTTGATCTCCACTTCGTAGAGGGAGGAACCGGAGACCTCGGCAGCAATAAGACCTTCGTCGATAGTCAGGTTGTAAACATTTCCCTGGCGCAGGTAGGAGCGGCCGCGGGCAAGCCGCTTGTCGTAACCGCCGTATTTCTCCAAATGGCCGCACCAGGCCTGGCCCCAGAAATTTTGCGTTAGCTTGTTGCCTTGAGGCGAGACGAAAGCCTCATAGGTTTCGCCGCGGCGCCGGCGCTTTTCCAGTTCCTGTTGAACGGATCGTTTTTGGTCGGCTTCATCGTTATAGTAATACCAGGACATGAACTAGAATTAAAAACAGGATCGAAAGTTTGCGGGGAAACCGAGCAACAATGGGCACCGAGCCAACCCGCGCAGCCCCCACCAACCTATCCACCATCACCGGAAATATCAAGAATTTTGCCCCGCTGATGTTACAGAAGACAGTCTGCACCACACTCAACGCCCCCGCCACCACGCAGTTCTCAAACCCCTCCACCGCCCCCGCACCGCAAATGTCACCAGAACCGCCGGTTCCCCAAAACTCAACAGTCCCAGAGGTCATCCTTGCGTCTGTTCCTGATATTCAGTTCACACTTATAACTGATCCGGCGGGCAGCGGTGTCCGCATGGTTGAAGCCACGGAGGTCGCCCCTGAGTCGAGAATTTTGACTGGTTTCCATCCCTCGCTCGACATGCCGTTTCGTGGTCCAGACCACCGACTCTTCCACGACCCATCGTGGACTCCCGATAGGAGGTGGGGATGGTTTCCGGCTCGCTCCGCGCAGCTGTGTATTGACAGACAACGGCATTCAATTGGTGAATAGCGGTGCCACCGGTCCCTGAATAGCCGATCGTCCCTATACACACTTACTTGACATTGCGAAGCGCATACAATCCGCGCAGGGCCGGCTGCCCGAGGCTTTTCGCCCCGCGTTTCCGCTCCGTGCGGCTGCGGCCCTGGACCACCTGCCGGTTTTCCCCAAACCAGCGGTCAATCAGGGGACGGCTGCCGAATATCACCCCGTGCGTGAAGTGCCGCACCCGCCTCATCAATACCTCCGCGGCCAATCGCCGCTCATTCGGGGTGGTGAGCTTTTCCCTGACTTTTTCCGAAAGGCCGCGCCGGAACACTGTGCCGTCCACCCGTCTCCGCTCCGCTCCCAGCCCTCCCAGAATCGCCCGGTAAAACAGCAGTGCGCGCCGTTCCACCAATGCCGGAAATGCGTCCGTCCCCCACGGCCTCGCTTCCGCAGCCGTCTTCCGCGGCCATGCCATTTGTCCGATGATGCGCACCAGCCCGCGCCGCGACCGCGCCCTGCCAGCCATCGCCTCGGAATAGCCGCTCCATTGATAATCCCCCGGATCAGCCACCACCCCTGCCCGCACCGGATTGAGGTCAATGTATGCCGCCATCGTCCGCAAAGCCCGCTCCTCCTCCTCGACGATCACCGATGTATAGCGCCCCTCCCACAACGTGCCCTTCCGCCCGGCGCGGAGGTTATACCACCGCGAGAACCGGAGCTGGACCGCCTTCATGAATTCACTGAGCGAGAACATCCGGTCCACCTGCCGCTGGCGCCACTCCTCGATCGCCGACCCATTCCCCGTGTTCCGCCAGAACTCCAGATTCCGGTGCATCAGCGCGGCGGATTCACGCCCCAACGCCCGGTCCAGGCGCGCCACCACCACCTCCAGCGGAACATCGAACCCCTCCGGTCGGTGCGGCACCCGCACCAGCAGGTGAAAATGATTGTCCATGATGCAAAACGTCAGCACCTCCACCCCGCAGACATCCTCATAAGCCCGCACCAGCTTAAGCAGCAGGTCCTTGCCCTCCCTGTCCAGCAGATGCTTCCGGTCATAAATCCGGTTAACCACATGGAAACACCCCGCTTGGGACTCGGAAAATAAAAATGGACGCGCAGGCATGGGAAAATGAAATAGTTAAAGGATCAGGGATCAGGGGAAATGTCTGAAGTAGCTTGGACTTAGTGAGCGATGAGTCAATTAATTTTTTTTGCACAATTTACCAAGTAATTTATGAATCTAAATCACAGAGCTTTATTTAGCCAGTCACATTTAGTAAATTACCTGGTAATTTAAAAGTGGTCTCTGGCAACCTGCACCTGCACGATCACATACCACTACAGCTTGCAAAGCCAGTTCGATTACAAGCGGTTTCAAATTACCTGGTAATTTGCATTCCATGCGTTACCAAAACCCGCGCCCAACTTTGTTAGTCTGGACGGCGCCTTGCTCTGCGTGGAGCAGTTTGCCGGGGTGATCGAAGCCATTGGCTTTCGTGTGGAAGTTTACCCAAAGCCCTACCGTAGGCTCGTAATGGAGGAATTTTGGATCCTCAACGCTCGCGCCCGGTAATGGCAATCTGTTGTGGGTGTTGGAGGCTTCCGGTTGTGGTGGCCTCGTGGATGCAGGTGATGGGTCGGTTTCCGGATGCCCCGACTCCATGTGCTACCAACCCGCTTGGCTTTTCGCCCGCCGCCCGCGGCATCAGCACAGCATGGACGCGCCGGAAGAAGACGTCGGCCTGCAAGACACCCGCCTGCAAGACGTCGTGACGATCAAGGCTGGACGTATCCACATTGCAAAACAAGCCACGGCTCGATTTGGAAGGCTGCAGTTCAAATTACAGTTCAAATTACCAGGCAATTTGCATTATTTGCCTTAACTGGGAATTGATATTGCCGGGTAATCTGTGTTGCGACGGTGACTCGAAACACAGGCAGCCCACTTCGGATGATCGACCAGGAAGTGGCTACAGCCACCAACTGGGTTGCTAAAGCCATTTAGAGTCTCAGCTCTTTGCAATTGGTCCGGCCTCACCGATGATTTTGTATCCAACGCCAATTACAAGTTCAAATTGCAGGTTCAAATTACCAGGTAATTTGTGTGAGACGGGCGATCGATATTAGCGGCGATATTTTATTGCGTCTGGGACGCGGGATACAAGCCGATGATTGGCCCTTGAGCGGCGACACTCACCAACCTGTTTGCCATTGCCAGTTAGCGTCTCAGCTCTTTGAAATTGGGCCCGCCTCACCTATGATGCTGTATCCAATGCCTGGCGAAGAAAACGGCAGGCGCCCGCTGACTTTTGGCGGACAGATGCTGTTCCGGCAGGCATTTGGTTCCGTAAGAACCGATATAACACCCCGCCAGTCCGATTCGCGATCCATGAGGTTTGGGAATCGATCCATCAATTTGCCCGGGGCTCGAAGAGGACATTGAAATCAATGTATACGTGAATAATCGGTCGGGGAATCTCAGGCGGGGTCCAGGGCGGATTCGGCGTGGAGGGAGACGAGGTTGATGAGTTCCTCGTTGGAGAGTTCTGTCAGGGCGCGGGGGGTGGGGTCCTGGTCGGGGTCGTGGGTGAGGAGTTCGTGGGCGGTGGCTTTTTTGTCCTCGATGAGGCGGTCGATGCGTTCCTCCAAGGTGCCGGTGGTGACGAATTTATGGACGAGGACATTCCGCTTTTGGCCGATGCGGTAGGCGCGGTCGGTGGCTTGGTTTTCGACGGCGGGATTCCACCATCGGTCGAAGTGGATGACGTGGCTGGCGGCGGTGAGGGTGAGGCCGGTGCCGCCGGCTTTGACGCTGAGAATGAAGAAGGGCGGGCCGCCGGGGGTTTGGAATTGGTCAACGAGTTTTTGACGCGCGGTGACGGCGGTGCCGCCGTGGAGGATGAGTCCGGGACGCTTGAAAACGGTGGTCAGGAATGAGTGGAGGGGATCGATGATTTCGCGGAATTGGGTGAAGATGAGGACGCGCTCCTGGCGGTCGGCTATATCATGGCAAAGCTCGGCAAGGCGGCCGAATTTTCCGCTGTCCGCCGGAGCGTAGACGCCGTCGCCGCTCCAGTGGCTGCTGTGGTTGCAGACTTGTTTGAACTTGATGAGATAGCCCACCACAAGGCTGCGCCGGGTCATGGGGTCGAGGAGCGGATCGGCGAGGTCTTTTTTCAACTGCTCCACCAGCTTGCCGTAAATGATGGCCTGCTTGCGGCTGAGCGTGCAGGTGGCGGTGATCTCGGTTTTGTCAGGAAGATCGGCTATGATGGATTTGTCAGTCTTCATGCGACGCAGGATGTAAGGCTGGATGAGGCGGCGGAGCGGGGCGTAGCCGCGGGGGGGGGCGGCGGTGGAATCTGTCAGGGTTTTGAGCAGCGTGGCGAAGGCGGAGGCGGAGCCGAGGAGGCCGGGATTGAGAAAATCAAAGAGCGACCAGAGATCGCCGGGGCGGTTTTCGATGGGCGTTCCGGTGAGGGCGAGGCGCCATGGGGCCTGCAGTTTTTTGATGGCGCGCGCCTGGGCGGTGCCGGCGTTTTTGATGGCCTGGGCTTCGTCCAGAATGACGGCCTGCCACGGATGGGACTGCAGCGCGGGGCTGCGTTGGATGAGACCGTAGGTTGTCAGGACCGCGTGGTGTCCTGACAGGATTTTCGCGGGGTGGGCCATGGCCTGGTCCAACTGCTCGCGTGGAGTGCGGGAGGGATGGGCGGCGAAAACGCGGAGGTTGGGGGCGAACTTTTCAAACTCGGCCATCCAGTTGCCGAGGAGGCTGGCGGGGACCACGAGGAGGAAAGGCTGGGG
>JAQGPD010000226.1 GCA_028293305.1 Verrucomicrobiales bacterium
GGTGACGAGGTTGGCGGCGAAGATGCCGTCTTTTGTCAGACAACGGCAAAGGTCCGGCAGGAGGGAGTCCGGCGAGGGGAGCGGGCGCTCCACGTCCGTGGAGGTGACGCCATACACGTCATCAAAAATAACGTCGAATTTTCTCCGGTTCGCCCGGAGCCAGGCGTAGGCGTCGGCCTCGATGACTTCGATTCCGATGCGGTCCAGTTCCATGAAATCGCGCGCCAGCCGGATCATGCCGGGGTCGATTTCGATGGCGGTGATTTTCATGTCAGGGTGGAGGTGCCGGAGGGTGCGCAGGCTGGTGCCGCCGCCGAGGCCCAGCATGAGCAGGGAATCCGGAGCGCCGGAGGGGTGGCTGAGAATGCCGGCGGCGATGGAATCCCAGGCCAGACCTGTCAGGAACCGGTCGCGACCCCACCAGGCGTGGATGGCGCCGGTGACGCGGAATTCCACCTCGGCGGCGTGGCCCCAGACGGCGACGGATTGGTGCGCGGTCTGGCGGGTTTCGATGTGGCGGGCAGGTGACCAGGACATGGGATGGGACGACGGAAAAAGAGTGTCAGGAACCCCTGCATTCTGAACAGGGAATCCGCCGCGTCCAATGCGCATAAAACGCAGAACAAGTCAGGACCCTCAGCCGCCTTTCGTGGCGGAAGCCGGAGGCGGCGTCGGCAATGCCGGAGCCGGAGCCGGAGCCGGTGCAGCACCGGGACGTGGAGCTGTGTCGGGCCCGGGAGCCGCCGGCGGATTTTCCTGCCAGGTGCGGTAAGCCGGGCGCGGGGCGGCGGGGTGGCCGTCCAGTTGCGGCAGGAGCCAGGCCAGGCCGTCCAGATTGTCCTGCAACCGACCCTCCGCGTCCTCGTCGGTGTGGTTGAGGATGCCGACCATTCCTTGATAGTTGCTGGCCCGCAGCAGGCGCAGGACCTTCACATCCGCCGAGCCGGCGCCCAGCGGAAGGATCTTGCGGCCAGTCGGTTCACCGACCGGATCCATGCCATTGAGATTGAAGCATAACAGATAGGGAACCATGCGCGGCAGGAGTTTTTCCAGGCGGTCCAGATGGGAGTGGCCATGGTGCAGATTGTAAACCAAGCCCACATTTTTGACGCCGCGTTGGCGGAGTTCATCGACGATGGCCATGGCATTTTCCGGTTCGCCAAACCAACTGCCGTGATTGTAAAGACCCACCTTGCAGCCTTGCGCCGCGGCGGCTTCGGCGATGGGCTGGAGACGCGTGGCCTCGTTTTTGATGCGCGTCAGGCGATCCGCTTCGTCCTTCACCTCCACGGGTCCGCCATCGCCCATGACCCAGAGCTGGGGGCTTACGCCGTGGCGTCTGAAAAGCGTCAGGGTCTGCTTCGCCTCATCGTTCAGCGTGGTGGGGAACCACCATCCGGTCAGGGAAATGTGGTGCTTTTTCAACGCCTCCAGCTCCGCGTCCCACTGCGGAATGTGCTCGGCCCGGTAGTCGTAGATAAACTTTGTCAGGCCCAGTTTTTCCAGCATGGCGGCGCGCTCCTCCGGTCCGCGGTGTTTCGCATCAAAAGGCACGATGCACCATGCGGCCAGGTTTTCCCTGGCAAAAATCCCGTCGCCCGCGCGCAGTGGCGTGACAGGCAGCAGGGTCAGCAAACAGAGCCATAAAAGAAGTCTTTTTAACATATTGAAGGCAGCCACCGGCGGCAATCCTATAACGTCGGAAGCGCGCGGGATTGTCACCCTGCTTTTCATCCGCACCGCCGCCGGAAACCCTGACATCCGTCAACGCCTGCGCAAATCCTCCACGCTCTCGATCGGCGGCGGCAAGGGCTCCGGATGGGCGGGATCGAAGCCCCCGGGCTGGATCGGCGGCGGGATCAGATCCTGCGGCAGCACCGCGGGCGACGCATCGCCGGGAGGTGGGCCGGCCGTCGTTTTTTCCCGGCCCGGAGGCGCGGAAGGCGGCGGGGTCGCGGGCCGGCCGGTGGTGGTGGTGCGCTTGCCTTCCGAGAGGAAAATGGCATCCCCGGTTTTCGGATTTCCCTCCAGAATATCCGCCGCGATGAAGTCCTTGTTCCGGGCCGAGGTCGCCTTCATCAGTGCGTTGCGTTTGCCGTTTTCTCGGGATTCCAGCGTCGCGGTGTCCGGGATCGAAACGCCGGCCAGGGGGCGGACGAGCACGTATTGTTCCGCATCCGCCACGTAGGAGATTTCCCCCAGGGCATTGGCGCCGAGCCTCGCGGTGGCTTCCTCGCTGGAGGTTTCCACGAGTTTTTCCATCGCCTTCTGCTGGCGTTTCACGCGGGCTTTGGTGGCCAGGTTTTTGAGATTTCCGCAGGAGGTGAGGAGGATCACCAAGGGCAGCAGGAGGAGCAGGGGACGCATGGAAATGAGTTAAGCGGGGAAAACGGCGGATGGAAACTCCAAATTAATCAGCGTTTGCCGCCACGCCGGGGAGTGCTACCCTGATGGTTCACCACCACCCCTCCCCCACTCCGTTTATTTTTTATATGGGCAAGACGTTATTCGAGAAAGTTTGGGACGCGCACACCGTCCGTCTGATGGACAATGGCCAGACGCAATTGCTGATCGGCACCCACCTCATCCACGAGGTCACCAGTCCGCAGGCCTTCGGCATGCTGCGCGACCTCGGTCTGAAGGTCAAATTCCCCCACCGCACCTTCGCCACCGTGGACCACATCGTCCCCACGGATGTCCAAACCGAACCCTTTGCGGATGACCTCGCCGCCGAGATGATCCGCATGCTGCGCGTGAACGCGGAGGAATTCGGCATCACTTATTTCGACCTCAGCAGCGGAAAACAAGGCATCGTCCACGTCGTCGGGCCCGAGCAGGGCATCACCCAGCCCGGCACCACCATCGCCTGCGGCGACAGCCACACCGCCACCCACGGCGCCTTCGGAGCCATCGCCTTCGGCATCGGCACCACCCAGGTCCGCGACGTCCTGGCCACGCAGACCATGACCATGAGCAAGCCGAAAGTCCGGCTCATCAACGTCACCGGCACCCTGCGCCCCGGCGTTTATGCGAAGGACGTCATCCTGCACATCATCGCCCAGCTGGGAGCCAAAGGCGGCATTGGTTATGCCTATGAATATGCCGGCGAGGTCTTCGACCGCATGTCCATGGAGGAACGCATGACGGTATGTAATATGTCCATCGAAGGCGGAGCGCGTTGCGGCTATGTGAATCCTGACGAAAAAACCTTCGAATACCTCAAAGGCCGTCCCTACAGCCCGACCGGCGCGGAGTGGGACAAAGCCGTCGCCACCTGGCGCGGATTCGCCTCGGACGAGGACGCGGTTTTTGACGATGTCGTGAATATCGACGCCGCGGACATCGCCCCCAGCGTCACCTGGGGCATCAGCCCGGACCAGGGATTCAGCATCGACGGCCGCATGCCCGATCCCGCGGACGCTCCCTCGGAAGCCGAGCGCATTTCCATCGTGGAAGCCTTGGAATACATGAAGCTCCCCGCCGGCGCTCCGATCAAAGGAACGAAAATCGACGTCGCCTTCATCGGTTCCTGCACGAACGGCCGCCTCAGCGACTTCCGCGAAGTGGCGAAATACATCCAGGGCCACCACGTCGCCCCCGGCGTCACCGCCATCGCCGTCCCAGGCAGCCAGATCGTCGATGTCCTCTGCCGGAACGAAGGGCTGGATAAAATCTTCACCGAAGCCGGATTCGAGTGGCGCGGCGCGGGCTGTTCCATGTGCCTGGCCATGAATCCTGACAAATTGATCGGCGATCAACTCTGCGCCTCCTCCTCCAACCGGAACTTCAAAGGCCGCCAGGGCAGCCCCACCGGCCGCACCATCCTCATGAGCCCCCTCATGGTCGCCGCCGCCGCCGTCACCGGCGCCGTCGCCGACGCCCGCGAAGTCTTCGACGTCGCGGAACTGGCCGCAGTTTGATGGAATAAAATCACCACCGCTAGCACCCCAGGCGACCCCAGCCTGAAGGCAGAGCGGAACAAGGATAGGTCCTATAGGGCATATATGTCTTATAGGACCTATCTATTTTCCAGTTGGAACTTTCGCATTCGAAAAGTTGGGATTTGCCTGCTGGACGGGGTGTGTAGCGTGTGTATTCTGTGTCAGTGACCAGCCGGGACATCATCTCCAGACTCAAAGCCGATGGCTGGGAGTTGGCGAATGTCCGTGGTTCCCACCATCAATACAAACACCCGAGTCAACCCGGACGCGTGACCGTGCCTCACCCGAAAAAGGACCTTCCCAAAGGGACGCTGAGAAGCATTTTCCGCCAAGCCGGTTGGCCATGGCCCCCCTGATCCTATGAAATTCCCTGTAGTGCTTCATAAAGACCCGGAGTCCGAATATGGCGTCACCGTCCCGGACCTGCCCGGATGCTTCTCCGCGGGTGCGACCGTGGAGGAAGCCCTGGATGCCGCAGTGGAAGCCATCGAGTGTCACGTTGAGGGTCTGCTCATGGACGGCCTGCCCATTCCCGCCGCCCAAGCGGTGGAGATTCATCGCCGGAACCGCGATTTTTCCGGAGGCCTCTGGGCGCTGGTGGATGTCGATCTCTCGAAAGTTTCCGGCAAAGCAAAGCGGGTGAACATCACCCTGCCCGAGCATTTGCTTACACAGATCGATGCCTTCGCCGCCAAAAGCGGGGACACGCGCTCCGGCTTCCTCGTCCACGCCGCCATGGAATATGTCACCGCTCATCAAATCGGCACCCCCGCTGCTGCCCGAAAACGCGCATCCGCCAGGAAAAATGGGCGAACCGCAGCACCCGCCTGAGTTGCCTCCCCAAAGGAGCGTGGACATTCTGTCCACCCATTTCGCGTTCACGGATTTCCCGCGATCCACGCCGACAAAACGTTGGCCGCCCCCACCGTCCGATAATTCCGCTCTCTCCCCGCTCTCACTCCCGCTGCTGTCGCCCCCGCCACCCTAGCAATAAATCGCCCATCCTCCGTTTGATTCGTCCCGTTCGCGGCTTTCTGTTCCGCTTCTTCCCATGCACCTTCCCCACGGCCTCCACCTCGCCTATTGCACGAATATCCACCGCGGCGAAACGTGGCCGGAAACCTTGGAGGCGTTGGAAAAATACACCCTCGCCGTGAAGGCGGAGGTTTGCCCGCAGGGGCCGTATGCCATCGGGCTCAGGCTTGGCGCAGTGGCGGCGAATGCGCTGCTGGATGCCCGGACGCGCCTGGATTTCCAACGCTGGATGGACCGGAAAGGTTGTTATGTTTTCACCATCAATGGCTTTCCCTATGGTCAGTTTCACGGCACGCGGGTGAAGGAACAGGTCTTCCAACCCGACTGGTCCACCGTGGACCGCGTGGACTACACCCAGGCGCTTTTCACCATTCTGTCGGACATCCTGCCTCCCGGCGTGGCGGGCAGTGTGAGCACCGTGCCGGGCTCGCACAAGGAATTGATCCGCGATGCGAAACACGAGCAGGACCTCACCGCAAATCTCAAATCCATGGCCGGCTGGATCGCGCGCCTCAGCGACCGCACGGGCATCGACCTGCACCTCGGCATCGAGCCCGAGCCTCTGGGCTACATTGAAAACACCGCCGAAACGATCCGCTTTTTTGAAACTATTGGTCAGGGCGAGGACATCCGCCGCTGCCTTGGCGTGAACTATGACACCTGTCATCTCGCCGTGGAATTCGAGGACGGCGCGCCTGGTCTGAATTTGTTGGAGGAACGCGGCATCCGCCTCAGCAAGCTCCACCTCAGCAGCGCCCTGCGCGTCCCCTGCGTGCCGCCGATGCTGAAGCGGCTGAAGGAATTCCAGGAGGACACCTACTTTCACCAGACCATCGCCCGCCGTCCTGACGGATCCCTCCAACGCTTCCGCGACCTCCCGGACGCCCTCGCCCACGCCGCCGCCCATGGCGTGCCGGAGGACGAGGAATGGCGCGTTCATTTCCATGTCCCCCTGCATGCCGATGTCGAGGAACCCTTCGGCGACACCCGCGACCACCTCCTCTGCGCCCTCGACTGGCTCGCCGCCAGGCCCTCGCGCTGCTCGCATCTGGAAATGGAAACCTACACCTGGGAAGTCCTCCCGCGCGACCTCCGCACTGGCAGCGTGACCGACCAACTTGTCAGGGAATACGCCTGGACCCTGGACGCGCTGAAAACCCGCGGCCTCGCCTGAACCAGCCCAGTCCTGTTAGCGCTCCCCCACAGCGTCTCGGCGAGCCAGGTCTGTCCCTTTTGTCCTTTTCGTCCTTTTCGTCCCTTCCGTCCTTTTAGTCCCTTCCCCGCCCGCCTCCCAGCCGCCCCGCCCGGAAAACATCCCCCGGCTTTGAACATTTTTGCTTTCCGGAAGTTTATGCTTTTGTTATCCGCCTTTGTCAGGCAAACATCGCATACTTCCCATGAAACCGTTATTCGTCTTTCTGCTTCCGTCGGTCGGTCTGCTTTCCGGTTGGTTTCTGCGCCCACTGCTCTCCGGTTCCCACCCCTCGGCAGCCAATACCGACGCGTCCCCAGCAGAGTCCGCGACGGCTGCGGAAACGGGACCCGACCCCAAAACCGGTGCCCGCCCCGCCCCGGCTCTAACCTCCACCACCGTCAAAGCCGAGCCCCTCCCGCCTATCAAAGTCGGCGACCCCGCGGGCGCCATCAAATCCCTCCTGACTTTTGCCAGAAAAAGCAAAAACCCCCTGCGCACCCAGGCCCGCATCCTCGCCTTCGCGGATCAGCTCAGTCCCAACGACCTGAAAACCATCGCCTTGGAAGCCAGCCGCCAACCCTCGAATTACTGGGGCGGCGACGGCGCGGTCAAGAACATCCTGTTAGCCACGTGGGCCGAAAAGTCGCCCAAGGAAGCACTGGCCTACGTCGTTTCCAATAACACTCCCGAAACCCGCGAATCCCTTTTCGCCATTTTCGGCCAACTGGGCGCCACCGATCCCAAAGCCGCCGAAGCCGCCTTGTCCAGCCTGGGGGAAGGCCGGAAAAAAGAAGCCCTGCGCGCCATGTCCAGCCGCATGGCCGAGGACCAACCTCTCCAAGCCCTGGCTCTTCTCGACCGCCAGAAAGCCGGACTGGGCGACTTCGCTTATTATTCGGTTTTTGCCGTGTGGTCCAACAGCGATCCCCAGGCCGCCTCCTCCTATGCCTCGTCTTTGCCGGATGGCGTGAAACGCAACCAGGCTCTGAGCCAAGTGTCCCGCAGCATGGCGTTAAAAGATCCTGATGCGGCCGTTGCCTGGGCGAAAAGTCTGCCGCGCTCCAGTGAAAGCCTGAATCTTGTCAGGGAAGTCATCGGCACCGTGGCCGAGCGCGATCCGCAGGCGGCCCTCGCCCTGGCCAATGCGCAGCCCCCGCGCGAGCAACGCATGCTCCTCAGCGGCATTGCCCAAAATTGGATGTCCTCCGACCCGGACGGAGCCGTCGCCTGGATCAAAACCCTGCCCGAAGGAGCCACCCGCCAGGAATGCATTTCCAACATGTCATGGTATGCCGCCTGGGGTGGTCCAGGCGACAATCTGAATGAACTCATGGCCTTGCTGCCCAAAGGACAAAACCGCAACCAGGCCTTGTCCCGGGTGGCGAACTACCTCGGTTATTCGGATCCGGAAAGTTCCTTGAAATGGGCCGCCACCCTGTCCCAGGAGGATCAGGATCTCGTCCTGGCCCGACTTTCCGGCAGCCTCGCGGACGCGGATCCGAAAAAAGCCGCCGCCATCGCCGCCGCCCTGCCCCCATCCGCCAACTCCGTCGAAGCCGCCTCACGCGTGGCCGCGCAATGGGCCGAAAAAAATCCCGCCGAAGCCATCGCCTGGGCCGCCACGCTGGAATCCGAGAAAGCCCGTCAGGACGCCACCGCCGCCGCCCTCACGCGATGGGCAGATCAGGATCCGGAGAAAGCCGCAGGCGCCAGCGGCGACATCGCGGATGAAAATGCCCGCCGCACCGCCCGGAATAAAATCGCCGGAGCCTGGGCGCAAAAATCCCCCGCCGAAGCCGAAAAATGGGCCGCCTCCCTGCCGGAAGCGGATCGCTTTTCCGCCCTCGCCAGCGTCTGGAATGCCACCGCCTCGGACGACCCCGCCAAAAACGCCGCCAGCCTCGCCGCTGCCCTGCCGCAGGCTGCCGGCATCGACGCCGCCAACGCCAGCCTCGCCCAATCCGCCGGCACCATCGCCAAAGCCTGGGTCAGCGAAAACCCCCAGGCCGCCGCCGGTTGGGCCGCGCAACTCCCTGAAGGCAAGGCCCGTGACTCCGCCATGGCCGCCGTCGCCGACCAATGGGCCACCACCGACACCATGGGCGCCAGCACCTGGATCAACCAGCTCCCCCAAGGCCCTTCCCGCGATGAGGCCGCCTCCAAACTCATCGAAAAAATCACCCCCACCGACCCCGCCGCCGCCTTCACCTGGGCCGCCAACATTCAGGATCCTGACAAACAACTCGCCAGCCTGAAAAGCACCATCAACGCCTGGAAAATCTACAACCCCGCCGCCGTCCGCGAAACCCTGGCCAACTCCAATCTGGACGAAGCCACCCTCACCAAACTAAACGCCGAACTCCGCTGATCCCGCCCCGATCCAAAGCAGCCGCCCAAGCTGACGGGCTGGAAATGAATTAGCTAGTTCACATGGAAAATGCCGCCGATGCTCCGCAAAACCGTGGCGGCCGGGGCGACTTACAAAGTCGCGGTCCTTTGGTCCCGTCCCGCAAAGAGGACCGCGACTTTTCAAGTCGCCCCGGAGCATCGGCGGTTCCCCGACCCTCCCTTGACGCCGCTCAGCGTCCACTCAGGGCCTTTGACTTCCACTTCGACATCAACGAAATTCCCCCATGAAAACGGTGCTTCGGTTTTGCCGCGAGGAATGGGCGCAGCTCATTTTATTGCTTTTCCCCATGGCCGCCGCCCTGGCCACCCTGCCTTCCTTATCGCGGCCGGTTCCCATGCAGTGGGGGTTGGACGGCCGGGTGAATTGGTCCGCGCCCGCCTGGGGGCTGCTGATTTTGCCCGCGGCTCTTTGGCTCATCATCGCCCTGGTGCTCTTTTTTGAATATCGCGACTCCTCCCAAAGACTGGCTGCGGACGGCACCCTGACACCTCATGGGCGGGCGACCAGATTGATGCGCTGGGTTGTCACGGGAGTGATAGGCGGCATCGGTTTATTGCAGATCGCGGTCGCCACCGGCCACAGTCCGGATGTGGCCAAAGCCGTCGGAGCCCTGGTCACGGTAGTGGTTATCGCCGCCGGTTTTGTATTCCGCAGCCTGAAACCTAACCGTTATGTCGGCATCCGTGTCGGGTGGACCATGAACAATGAAAAAGTGTGGAGCGTCACCCATGATTTTGCGGGCCGTTTATATATGATCAGCGGCCTGGCCATGTTGGCGGGCATCTTTTTCCTGCCGGTGCGATGGCAACCGGCGCTGTGGGTCACCTGGATTTTGCTGCTGATCGTGCCGCCCCTCGTGGTCGCGGGAAGAGCCGCCCGCAAGGTCGCGTGACCCTGCTGGACGGCTCTCCGGCCCTGCCGGAATCCTGTCAGGAAATCGACGGGATCTTCACATCCGGATCCGTGTCCGCGCTGTAGTCCACGCCCTCCAGGCCGAAGCCGAAGAGGCGCAGGAAGCTGGATTGATAGCCTTCGAAGTCTCCCAATTCCGGCAGGTTTTCCGTGTTCACCTCCGCCCAGCGCTGGCCCACGAGGGTCTGGACCGCGGGAGTCATCTCCCAGTCGTCCACACGGATGCGGCCGGCCCCGTCGGGTTGGGGATTTCCGTTATAAAGGCGGTCGCGGAAAAGACGGTCCATCTGGCCGATGGTGTCCTCATGGGTGCCCTCGGCCTTCATCACCTTGTAAAGCAACGAGATATAAAGCGGCACGACTGGAATCGCGGAGCTGGCCTGGGTGACCAGGGCTTTGTTGACCGAGACCCAGGCTTTGCCGTGCAGCGGAGCCAGCTTCAGGTCCAAAGCCGCTTGGACGCGCTCCAAATCCTCCTTCGCCAGACCGATGGTTCCGTTTTTATAAATCGGCCA
>JAQGPD010000257.1 GCA_028293305.1 Verrucomicrobiales bacterium
CGCGCCTAATTTCATGGAATCCCGCAGGCGCGGCGGCGGTTTTTTACGGCAGGCTGAAAAACAACGGTGGCACGCTGACGCTGCGTGCGGCGGCCGGGACGACTCTTGATAGTGCGGACTACGCCAAAGGCTTTCCGTGGCCCACCGTGGGGGACCCGCCGAACTGTTCCATCGAGCTGATCAACCCCGCCCTGGACAACAGTCTGGGTGGAAATTGGCGGCGTTCGGATGCCGTGGGACCTGGCGGCTTTCACGGCGCGGGATGGGGTTTCGCCGGGCGGGACCTTGGTGGCGGGCGAGTGGGAGGCGGGCGATGCTTTGAGCAATCCCGGTGAGCAGATCAAATTGAGCTTCGGAGCGGGCACAGCAATCCGGGATTTTGTTTATGAGGACGCCGGGGCTTGGCCGGAAGGCGCGGATGGCTCCGGCAGGGCGCTGGTTTTTTTGAATCCGGAAGGGGACCGGATGCGGCGAGCCCCTATCAATTGCGTTTGAGCCGGGAGCTGAATGGCAGTCCGGGGCGCAGCGACTGGATTGGTTATGCGGCGTGGGCGGCGGGCCTGATAGGTCTGGGGGCGGAGGAGGATGCGGATGGGGACGGGAACTTGAATTTTGTGGAATATGCCCTGGGCTCACGGGCCGATGGCGCTGACCCGCGGCCATTTGTCAGGGCGGAAACGGAGTGGGTGGAGGGAGTCGCTTTTGTGAGGCTTTCATTCGACCGGAGGATCGGGGCGGATGATGTGGTCGTGACGCCGCAGTGGAGCGATGCCTTGGGAAATTGGGTGAACTCCACCGTTTTTTGCGACCGGGTGGAGGTCGTCGCTGGAGCCGATGGGGTCAGCCGCGAGAGTCATCGCTGCCGGGTGCCGGCGGCGCAGCAGGGAAAAGGATTCTTCCGGCTGAAGCTGACCTCCGGTTTCATCGCGCTTCCCTAACAGGGGTTGGCCGTGGCCCAGCCGCTTTTTTTCAGCGGGCGGGCGGGGTGAGGTAGCGGGTGGGGGGCGCGGGGGCGGGGGTGACTTTGCGTTGGATCCAGCCGGCGGTGTTGCCGACTCCCGTGCGGACGCCGGTGGCTCCGCGGTTCAGGCCATTTTTGGTTTTTTCCCAAATGCTGGGCGCGGGAGGGGCAGGTGGCGGAGGGGTCGGGCCGCCCGCGACGGCGAGGGGACGGCGGAACCAGGTTTGAGTCAGCACTGTGCCGGTGGAGGCGCCGACGCTGACTTCGCCAACTTTGAGGCCCTGGGTATCGACCAGCGTGAGGAACCAGGCGGCGTTGGTGGAGAGTTCCAGGCAGCGGAGTTGATAGTGGAGGCGGTCGAAGCCGACCTTGGCGGCGCGGGCGGCTTGCTCGGCTTTGAGGAAGGCCTGGGTGGAATCGATGGCGAGGCGGTCGATCGGGAGGTGGGTTCCGGAAATTCCGTTGGCCTTGGCGGGAGGGATGACGCCTTCCGCGATGATGGCTCCTTTGCTGACGTAAAACTCGCGGACCAGGTTTTGGCGGTCACGGGCGACCACGCGCCAGATGGCGGGTTGCGGCAGTCCATTTTCACCGAAGAGGTGGAGCATGCGTGGCAGGTAGTCGGCACCCCGGTCGCGGGCGACGATGCGCATGGCTTCCTTGCCGGTGGCCTGTGCGAAAAGGGGAGCGGGCGCCAGGAGGGAGGCGATGGCGAGGAGGCGGATGACCGAAGTTTTCATGTCTTTTAGGAAACTTAACTGTTAACCCATACGACAAGTTTTTAATTCTCCAACCCGAAAATCCCGATTCCTGTTCGGACCTGCTGGTTCAAGGCCGGGGTGGCTGGAGGAATCGGGAGGTGGGCGATGGAGAAAGATCTGGCGTTACTGGTCATTGGTCGGATTCCTTGAGGAGTCCGAGTTTTTTCAGTTTGGGGATGGTGCTGGACTGGCAATAGCGGTAGTTCCCGGTTTTGTTGGGGACGTTTTTGTCGAAGTAGTCCTGGTGGTAGCCTTCTGCTTTGTAGAATGTGGCGGCTTTGGTGATTTCGGTCACTATGGGGTCTTTGAATTTTCCACTTTTGTCCACCTCGGATTTTACTTTTTCGGCGATTTGTTTTTGGGCGTCGGTGTGATAAAAAATGGCGGAGCGGTATTGGGTGCCCCGGTCGTTGCCCTGGCGGTTCAAGGTCGTGGGGTCGTGCATTTCAAAGAAGAGATGCGCCAGGGTTTCGAAAGGGATCACGGCGGGATCGAAGACGACTTCGACGGCTTCCGCATGGCCGGTTAGGCCGGTGCAAACGTCCTCGTAGGTGGGGTTTTCGGTTTTTCCGTTGGTGTATCCGCTGGTGGCGGATTGGACGCCTTTGGTGCGTTGAAGGATGACTTCGGTGCACCAAAAGCAGCCGGTGGCGAGGGTTACGGTTTCCATTTTTTGAGCGGGGGGGGTTGGGGCGGGAGCGGGATCCGCTGCCGGGGAGTCGGGTGCGGGTTTGGGAGTGGGGTCGGCGGCCAGGGAAGTGAGCAGCGTGCTGGCGGCGGTCGCGAGGGAGAGGAGAAAGTGGCGGGTATTCATATCAGGATAACGATAAGAGCGCGTTTGGAGACGAAATATTTGAGGAATTCGGCGCGGGCGGGGCGACGGCGGCGGCGAGGTGCAGGAAATTCTGGAAAATTGTCGCGGTGTGCGGGGTGGGGGCGGCTTGATCGAGGGCGGAGTCCAAGTCGAATGTTGTCCGGTCCCGCCAGAGTTGGCGACGGATTTCCCAGTTTTTTTGGAGGCGGGAGGGGGTGAATTCCGGGTGAAATTGCAGTCCGAATTGACGGCTTCCGGGTGCGGATTGAAAGGCTTGGATGGGAGTGTGGGAATTTGAGGCCAGGAGGACGGCTCCGGGCGGGAGGGTGAGGACGGCGTCCTGGTGGCTTTGAAGAACGGGGGGCGGGGCCTGGGAGGGAGGGAAGGAATGGAACAGGGGGCAGGCCTGGCCAGCGGGCGTTAGGTAAAGGGGGTGGTTCCCGACTTCCCATCCTGACGGATTCCGGCCGACGCGGCCGCCGAGGGCGCGGGCGAGGATTTGATGGCCGAAACAAATGCCGAGGATGGGGGTGCCCAGATTTGTCAGTTCACGGAGGGTTTTTAGCAGGTCGAGGACGGCGGGTTCGTGGGAGTCGGCGTCGCGGGAGGATCCGGTCAGGATGACGGCATCGGCCTGGCGGGCGCGGGCGGCGCAGTCCGGGTGGGAGGCGGCGACGGCGGAAAGGGTGAGGCTTGAAGCGGCAGGGGCGTCGGCCAGAGTGGGGAGCAAGGGGCCGAACCATTCCGCGAGAACTTGGGCCTGCGACCATTCCGGCGGATATTCCACGGTGTCGATGAGGAGGACTTTCATGGGAATTGGGTCGGGGCACGGGAAGTCGCGGCCGCGGTCCCGAGGATGGGGCGGGTGCGGAGGTTTCGGCGTGTCAGGCAGTGCCGAAGGGGATAAGCCGGGTGATTTTTCCTAA
>JAQGPD010000344.1 GCA_028293305.1 Verrucomicrobiales bacterium
AGGTAATAGGTATGTCCAAAAGCGGAGGGCCGCACTTTCCGGAGGGCGACCGGGCCATCCTCCCAGGGAATGGTGGCCGTGAGCCTGTCGACGAAGCCGAGCGTGCCGTTTTCCCCGGCTTTCCGGCCGTCGAGCTGAATATCGACGTAGCCCCAGGGGACGCCCGCTTTTCCGGAGGTGCCTCCGCTGGACGGGGCGTCGATCAGAAAATAAATCCCCCGGGCGTCGGCGTGGGGCGTGACGAATGTGTCGGGTTCCGGAAGGGGGGTGCCGGCGGGTGGCGGGGTGGCGGGGATGAGAGGAGTTCTTTGGATCAATCCGATGTGGCGGATGCCCTCGATGTGTCGCTCGAAGCGGATTTGCCGGTCCGCGAGGGTGACCAGCACGGCAACTTTTTCGGAAAATCGGCCCGTGGTCGCGGGGTCGGGCAGGGCGAGGCGCAGGGGAATGGGGAGGGATTGGTTCGGCTCCAGATTGACCGGCACCTCCTGATTATGGCCCATCCACTGGATGCTGGCTGTGCCTTTGGCGGGGACCTGGCCGTGATTGGTGAGGGTGGTGGCGAGCAGGACTTCGCCGGTCTCGCCATCCATGCGGCCTTCCGGCCAAGTGAGACCCAGCGGCCAGAGTTTCAGGGGCACATCCACCAGCTGTTGACGGTCATCGTCCGTGACAATCAACGACCCGCGCACCAGACTTCCGTCCGTCGAAGGGCCGGTGGGGATGGGTTCCAAGGGCACATTGTATCGGCGGGCCTTGCCTGGAGCGAGATTGAAAAGCCCGTCCGGAGTGCCCGGTTTCACCTGCCATCCGACAAAACTGAGCGGGCTGACAACCACGGTGCGGGACTCCTTGGTGGGATTAAAAAGCCGGATCTGGGCGGTAGCGGCGTTCGCTCCGGTGACCTCCACGCCACCGGTGACCTCGATCGGACCCGTGAGGCTGGTGGGCTCGTCCATCAGTTGGGCGGCGGCGGCTTCACCGGCGCGCAGGGTCGCGGCGGCGTTGGGGTGGAGGATGTCCGGAGTGTCCGCTTTGTAGGCGAATTTTTTCGCCACGGGGGAAATGGCGGCGGCGAAGGCGTCATTCACCGTCATGGAAAAAAGATCGGAGGGGCCTTCCACGAGGGCCAAGCCGAGGTCCACGAAAGCGACAGTGGAGGCCGTGGCGACCTCCCGGGTAATGTGCGCATACGGTCGGGTGCGGCCCAGCGAAATCCGGGGTGCATCCGGATCAAAACTCACCGGCGGGGCCGCGAGCAGGACTTCCGCTCCGTTTTTCTGGCAAATCTTCACGGCCTGGGTCAGAAACCCGCGGAATCCCTCCAGAGGCACACCGCCCGCCGCGTCATTGACACCATAACAAATCGTCACCAGATCCGGTCCCGGCGCGGGAGCGGCGGGAAAAGCCTCGGGCCCCAGGGCCTCCAAAACCTGGGCCGCCTGCGCGCCGTCACGCGCCAGATTCAGTAACTGAATGGCCGTGCCCTGAACGAGTTGCTGCGCCGTGGGGACGCCCCGGCGGATCAGTTCCGGCACGCTCATGGCCACGGGATTTTCCAGATCCGCCCGGAAACGCAGCGCATCCGGCGCGAGCGGCGCGTCGCCTTTTTTTGAGCGCTGCCACACTTCCGACTCCACGGAAAACCGGGCCCATTCCGCCGTCGCTTCCTTTTGGTTCGTCGTGACCTCGCGGTGCGGATCCACATCGACGACCCCATGGTAAAAATAATATCCCCCTATTTTATTCAGCAGCCGACCCTGCCAGGCCATCGACGAATCGTAGCGTGGAAACCCCGGCGGCTGGTAAAAGGTGCTGATGCTGTCCCCCACGGAAACCACGCGGACCAGTTCGCGCTTCTGGAGCTTCGCGACGGTTTTGGGAAAAAGTTTTTTCAATCGCGCCTCCTGCGCCGGGGTCAGTCGGGTATCGGCAGCCCGGGCCGGAGCGGTGGGGATCAGCAGCCACAGCAGGCTGAACGCAACAAGGCGAATGGAGCAAAATGGTCGCATGATTGAGAAACAAAAAATCGATCCGGATCCGCGTCCGGAGCCAAACCGTCCGCGCATCCGCTTCTCTTGCAACGGCCAAACTATCCTGGGATCCAATGAAATAATGAACAGTGCCACCTGTGGGAAAAGGGTTGCTCACCACTTGGCCCCGATTATAATCGGCTGGCAAGCAATTTTCATTTATCCTTTCCCTGTGGCCACCCCCTCTCCGATTCCCCCGCCGTCGCCCGAGCCGGGGCCTGAGCGTCCGCTGTATGACCACCCACCGGAAGCCGGCCCGGAATCTGACCCCCGGGATGAGGATCTCGAGCTCGAACGCCCATTGGCGGGCAGCAGCCCGGCATTGGGACATCGGGTCATGCCGCGGGAACTGGCTGCGGAAGATCCCTCCGCTGCGGACGCCAGCCCCGTAAAAGGGCCCCATGGCAACCGGGTGCCATTGGAAAAAAAATCGATGGAGGGTGTGAAACCCTTCACCCGTTTCATCACGCGGCCGGAAACGACGGTCGCCGCCAACACCGCGTCGGAAACTGCCCCGAGCGAGCGGGTGATCTCCGCTCAAAATCCAGGGCCCGCTTTCGGAAAAATCAAATCCAACGAGGAACTGAACTATCGCCCGAACCGGCTGCAATCCGTCATCAACGACACCTGGACCTACTCGCCGCTCACCTGGCTGGACCAATTGGGAAAAGTCCGCCTCATCATCGGATTGATCGTCATTTCAGCCGTGGTGGCGGGAGTGCTTTGGAAATTCGGAACCGAGGTGCAACGGCAAACCGCCAAGGACGCCCCAGCGCCAGTTGCTGCCGCACCGGTGGATTTCGCCCCGAGGCAACTGGCCATCCGCCGTGCGTTTGAGGCTTACCTGGCCTCCACGACAATTGTGGAAAAACGCAGCCGGGTGATTGAGCCTGAACGGGTTGAGGCTCGTATGAAGGATTTCTACGAGACCCGCGGCGAAAAGGATCCGCCAGTTCCCACCTTCGAGGTGAGCCTTCCCGTCAAAGCCGGCGGCGAGTGGTGGTTCAAATTGAATCTGCTGAGCCCGGATGGACGGAACTCGTTGGTTTTGATGAAGGAAACGCCCAACGGCGGCCTGCTCGACTGGGAAAATTTCGTCGCCTACGGGTCCATGCCCTGGAGTCGCTTCACCTCCGAAAAACCCTCCGATCCCCAATCCCTCAGAGTGCAAATGCGGCCAGCGACCCGCCCGCTCGGCAAATACACCACGGAGGATTATTTCTGCTTCGAAATCGCCCACCGCGCCGGACCTCCGATCCTCCACGGCTACGCATCCCGATCCTCCCGCACCGGGCTGGAGTTGGCGAAGCGGGGGGCGGAAACCCAATGGCAATCCATGAATCTTTACCTGAAATGGGAGGCCGATGCCGCCGGGTCCGGATCGGTCGTCATATCCGACATCATCCGGAATAATTGGCTGGATGCTGTCAACGACGCGAAACCGGATGAAACCCAGCCTGTTGCGCCGACGGAGCCCGTGGCCCCTTCCAGCAATCCAACATCCGAAACGACCCCCGCTCCCGCTCCTGCCTCCACGGGCGGTCCCGTGCCGGCCAACACCATCCAGTCCTTGGACGCCTTTCCAAGCCGCGCCGCGAAATCCCCGGGAGCCTCCGCCCCGTCCACCCCGTCCAACCCCGGCCCCCCTGCGAATCCACCAACCGCGCCGGCCGAGGCCGTGCCTGCCCCCCCGGTCAAGGAGACCCCGGCTCCAAAAGCCGGGCGGTGAAACGGTAATTAACCAAATCCCCAGCCACACCTTGAATGGGATGCCGTCGGTGGATATCACGGCCGGTTCCAAAAGACCGCGTTACGGCTTTTGCGGAAAAATGTCTCCGACCGCTTGATTCCCAACGTATCAGCTTCCAATTTCTGAATTGCATTTGCCTGTGGGGCAGGGGAACTGATCGTCGGCCCCCGCCGGGAGATTGAACGGATATTCAACACGATCTC
>JAQGPD010000169.1 GCA_028293305.1 Verrucomicrobiales bacterium
CCTCCCCCCCCGATCCGGACCTTCCCTCCTCCCGCACCCGGCTCACCCCGCGCGGCTGGGCGCTCTTGGCATTCAGCGTCGGAGCCATCGTGCTGGGGGCCATTCTTCCGGAACCCGCCGCCGTGCAGTTGGGAATGCTGGGGCTTTTTCTGCCATTGATCACGTGGCCTGTCGCGGCGCGGAATCTGAAGGGACTGGCCATCACGCGCACGCATCCGCCCTCGGCCTTCGCCGGCCAGCTTTTTCCTTACACCCTGGAAGTCCACCAATCCCTCCCGCGCCGCTCGTCCGGCGTGGAGATCGAGGACACGGTCTCCGGTCCCGCCGAGCGCGGCATGGACGTCTTGCATGTCGCTCCGGAAAGCACCGCCTCCCGCAGCTTCCACACCCGCCTGCTCCGCCGCGGCCCGCGTCACCGCGCCCGCGCCATCCTGACCTCCACCTGGCCCCTCGGCCTCTGGACCAGCACCCGGGAAATCCGCGACAGCCTGGAAATGATCATCTATCCGCGGCCGGTCACCCCGCGCTCACTGGACGATGCCCAGGACGCGGCGCTCATCGATGCCGAGGAGGAGGAAAGCGCCCGCAGGGATTGGTCAGGCGACTTCCACGGCATCCGCGCTTTCCAACCGGGCGACCGTCTCAAGCTGATCCACTGGCCCGCCACAGCCCGCGCCGGGCGCATGATGGTCCGCCAATTCGACCGGCGCCTCCCGGAAAAATACAGCATCGTTTTCCATAGCATCCATCCCGGCAAGGGGGACGCGGGCACCGCCGGACCGGACGCTTTCGAGAGCGCGCTGGAGTTGTTATGCGGCCTCGTGCTGCATTGCCGGGACCAGGATATCCCCTTCGACCTGACGGCTTCCTATGATCACTGGCGCTGCCTTCAGGTGCCGAATCCCTCCCAACCCGAACCCGCCCTCAACCGGCTCGCCGGAGCCCGCCGCCGGCCGGACCGTGATCCCTCGCCGCTGCTCCACGCGCTGAGCACCACCGAGCCGGGCGCGCGGGTTTTCCTGCTCAGCGATGTCCCGGTGCGCGAGTGGGAGCACCTGCTCCCCGAGCTGCCATTCGCCGTCACCTGCCTCAGTGTCATGGAGTTGCGCATCAAGCGCCCCGGTCTCCTGCTGCGCTCCCGCCCCGCCTCCGCATGAAAGCCGCCGTCCTGTTTTATGTTATACTGCTCCTGCTGGAGGGCATGCTCGCCTGGCTCCTGACCGGTCAGGGATTTCTCATGGTCGCGGTGAATTGCGGCCTCGTGGTCTTCTCCGTCCTGCGGAAATCCTCACGTCCCATCGCGGAGGGCACCCGCCTTTTCACCGCCGCCGCTCTGGCGGTCGCCGGGCCGCTGCAATATCAAAACGCCCTCGGGCCGTTGTTGTTATGTTTTGTGGCGGTGCCGCATTTCCTGGCCGCCACCCAGGCGCTTTCGGAACTTCAGTCGGACGTCCCGCAAAACGGAAACCCACGCATGCGGACGCTGGTTTTCACGATCGCCTTTTACACCAGCATGGGCCTGGTGCTGCTCCTGGCGCGGGGATTCGCCCCGGCCATGGAACGCGCCACCACTTCCCTGTTGGCGGTCCTGGTGCTGGTGCTCGGCCTGGCCGCCTGGGACGCCTCGCGCATCGCCCGCCTGAAAAACGCGTCGCTGACAAATCCGCCCACCCTCCGCCGCTGGGCCCTTCCCGCCCTCCTGCTCGCGCTCGCGGCGCTGATTTATTCCGGCCCGCTGCCCTATGCCGCGGATTGGTTATGCCGGCTTTCGCCCCATTGGAGCATGGATCCGGTGGAGTTCAAAAACAAACCGCCCAAACCCCCGCCCACCGAACCCGAAGCCCGCCCCGCCGATGAGGCGCGCGACACCGGCACGGACGAGTCCGCCGTCACCGGCCAACACCGCCTGCCCCCGAAATCCGATCTCCAACCCACGGAAACCCCGCGCTTTTGCCTGGTCACCGACCCTCCGGCCACCGCCCAGGAAATGCTGGCGCGCGGGCCGCTTTATCTGCGCAGCCACACGCTGAACCGGTTTTCCGATAACAAATGGTCCGCGGAGGTCACCGGCGGGGTCTGGGTCGATGATGCCAAGGACGGCCTGGCCGATGGCAAAATCACCTTCCAAACACCGCCGGAGGATTTGCCGCGGGTTTTATATGATGTCTACGCTTTCGGATCGGACGGCTACACCACCGCCACCCTGCCAGGACTGACGGAGATTTTCCTGCCCAAGGTCTACGTGGTTCCCGGCGATGTCCTCCAAAACACCGCGACCGGAAATATCCGTTATCGCGCCGCCTCCTCTCCCGCGATCCTCCAAAACCTGCCCAACCCCGCGCTGCTCCTGGCGGGCGATCCCGGCGACCGCATCCACCTCCAGACGATCCCCGGCAATACCGGCGCCCAGGTGAAAAAACTTGCCGCCAACATCTTCGCTAACATCGACAGCCTCGCCGACCGCGTCGCCGCCCTGCAAGCCTTCATGGCCCAGCACTACAGCTACAACACGGTCATGAAAAATCCGCACAGCCTGGGCGCGCTGGAGAATTTCATGTTCGACGAACGCCAGGGGCACTGCGATTTCTACGCGACATCCGCCGCGGTCATTCTGCGGGAGGGAGGCATCCCCACCCGCATCGCCTACGGTTTCGCCTCCAAGGAAATCGACCCCGCCCAAAACACTGTCATCTTCCGCGACCGCAATGCCCACGCGTGGACGGAGATTTTCATCAAGGACCGGGGCTGGACGATTTGTGATTTCACCCCCGCGCAGAATATCGGCGAGCCCGATCCCCAGGCCACCCCGCCGCCTCCGCCACCCGCTCCCGACCTGCAAAAATTCGCGGATGCCGCCAAGGAAACCGCCCCGCCTCCGCCCAAGCCGGAGACCGAGCTGCCGCTTTTCGCCAAGCTCCTGGCCTGGTTCCAACAACAAAACTGGGTGTCCCCCGCTATCAAAAACGCGCCGGTTGTCCTGCTGGTCCTGACATTGTTCTACGCGCTTTTCAAATACCTCCGCCGCCCCCGGACCGCTAGCGCCGCCGAGGCCGCGAAGGCCCGCGCGGCCTTGGATATCCAACCGCCCTACTTCATGGAGTTCCTCCGCATCAGCGAGGCCGCCGGCCACCCCAAACCCGACGGCCGCACCCCCATGGAACATTTCCGCGCGCTCGACCACGCCGGACTTCCCGTCCCGCCGCTGCGACCCCTCATTTCCTATCATTGCGCCACCCGCTACGAGGACGCGCCGCGCGACCCGGAGCAGGAAAACGAATTCGCCGCCCCATTGCAAACCTTCGCGGAGCAAACAGCCCCCGCCCCGGCCCTGGACGCGGCTCCCGCCAAACCCCGTCGCGGCAGGAAATAACAAGACACGCCCCATCGCAGGATGACAGGAAAGTCATCACTTTCCTGCTTTTTTCCCGTCCCGACCGGCGTCTATTGAAGGAAGATGTCCGACTCCGCCCCCCTCCCCTCCTGGAAGCCGTCCGCCGCCCGCGCCCTTCTTTGCCTGGTGCTTTATTTGATAGGCTGGACGCTCGTCTGGACCGGTCAGCAGGCATGGGGGCACTACCTTTTCATGGCGGCCTGCCTCGCCGGCGGCTGGGAACTCGCCAAGGAAAGCTGGGAGGACCTGCGCGCCTTCCGCCTGGAGATCCACTTCCTCATGTTCTCCGCCGCCCTGGCCTCCGCGATCCTCGGGCAATGGCCGGAAGCCGCGCTGCTGCTGGTGCTTTTTTCCGGATCGGAAGCGCTGGAGGAATACGCCAATCACCGCACGGAACGCGCCCTCGCCTCACTTTTCAAGGACACCCCGCGCACCGCCCTGGAGGTTCTCGATGACGGCACCA
>JAQGPD010000399.1 GCA_028293305.1 Verrucomicrobiales bacterium
CCCCCCCCATTAAAAATCTTCAACTTTTCCTCCCACCATGAAAGAGCAAACGCCCGACCTGATCTCCGCGATCGAAGCTGAAATCATCCATTACCGCCGCACGCACCAGGAACACTGCCGCCTCGAATCCGTCGAAGTGGAAGCCTTGCCGAACCTTCCGGATGGTTGGGTCCGGCTTTACTGCGTGCTCCAGCCTGACAACTCCACGGTGTCCCTGCATGGCGATGCGGAGGATATCCTGACAGCTTTCAAAAAACGCAACGGAGGCATCGCCAGCTCCGACGGCGCGGAGAATTTCTGGAAAACGCTCGGCGATGAATCTCCGCCCCGGCTCCGGAACTGGCCCGACGCCCGCTTATTCTGGGGCAGCCCGCCCGATGAAAACAATGGCCGCCACGCCATTTATGAAATCCCCCAAAACAAGGGGCTGCGTTTCCTGGCCGGCTATGAGGGCCCAGGTTTCGCCGCCGACGAGGGCGTGGACTTCGCGGACCTTGCAGGGACTCCCAGCGGGGCGGCCGACAAAGGATTTCCACCGGCGTGGAAGGAAAAAAATCCCCATCCGTGGGATCAGTTCACGAATGAAGTCCCGGCGGCCAGTCCTTGATTAAAAACCCGGAACTTCCGGGCGCGGCCTCCAAAAAAAGAGAGTTCCGCGACATTTCATCCCGTTGATTATGATGGGGTGGCGGTGCAATCTACCCGTCATGCCGGGACGATCCCAAAACCGACTCCAGCCCGAATTCTTCACCATGGTGAGCCCATTGGTGCAGACTTTGGGCGCGGCATTTTTTCAATCCCTTCCGGAATCCCCCGGTGTTTATTTTTTCCACGACTGCGACGACCGCCTTCTCTATGTCGGGCAGTCGGGCAACCTTAAAAAGCGGATAGGAAGCTATCGGTTTGTCAGCGCAGACCGGCATCCGCGCCGCACCCTGCGCCTCATCCGCCGGGTGCATCGGATCACTTGGCGGCTCTGCGATGCCGCCGCCGAAGCCATCGCCCTGGAGTCGGCTTTGTTATTGGAACTGCGTCCATCCTACAATCGCGCGGGCGTCTGGAAAGCCCCGCCCGGCTGGGTCCGCGTAAGCTGTCAGGACGGCAGACTTGAGGTTAGGCTTCGCATGGGCGAGGAAAGCGAAGCGGATGAAAGCGGCCCCTTCCGCGGAGGCTTCCGCTATGCTTTTCCGGCCTTGGTGAGGGTGCTCCACGCGGCCCTGGAAAAGCGGTATCATCCCTGGGATTTTCCCTGCGGCCTGACCCGCGCGACGGTGGGGCCCGAGCATGCCTGGAACTTGTCAGGCGACACCGGACCCTGGCTGGGGAACCTGACGGATTTCCTTCAAAAAGGAGACGGATCCCTGCTGGATTCCTGCCGTGGAATTCTGGCGGAGCAGACTCTCACCCTCGCCGGCCTGGCATGGTGGGAGGAACAGTTCGAAATGCTCCAGCCGTTTGTCAGGAAGGAAATGCCAGGGAGTCCGGCCGATGCGTAAAAGGTGATAGTATTGCCCGTTCCACTCCATGCTTCCGGAGTCCTTGCTTCGCCGGCCCGCAACCCTCCGGAGACGCGCGCGGAGGAGGGGATGGTTTTGACAAATTATTCATGTTCAAAGGCTTGCCCTGTCTGAAAAGCCGCCGCAAATTCAGTTCGTTTTAATCCATCCCGTCCCCGTTCCTTTGCCATGAATCCTCCCGCCCCGCCTCCCATCCCCACCGAAACCTATGTGGTGCCCCCACAAAAACCCACGTCCAAAAATTGGTTATTGTATGGTTGCGGTGGATGCCTTGGATTGGTGGTGCTGCTGGGGATCGGCGGAGTGGCGATCATGTATTTCGCTTTCGGAACATTGAAGAAATCCGATCTGTATCAGACCGCCCTGAAGCGCGCCGAGAGCTCCCCTGAAGTGCAGGCCGCCCTCGGCACTCCTTTGGACACGGGCTGGATGATGCAGGGCTCCATGAAGGTCGAGAACAGCAATGGAACCGCCGACCTGACCATCCCGCTCAAGGGACCAAAGGGTGAGGGTTCCCTGCATGTGAAAGGCAATCAGACCGGCGGCGCGCCGTGGGTTTATTCCGAGCTGCAGGCCATCCTTCCCGACGGAAAAGTGGTGGACCTGCGGGAGCCCTGAGCCTTTCCCCCGCACCCGCTCCCCGCCGCCACGCCCGCGAACGGCCGGGTTTCCTGGCGAATGCGTCCATCCGCCCATCCGCCATGGACGCGCCGCGTTGGACTTGCCATGGCGCGGGACTTCCCGTTAAGTTACGCTCATGCGCACCCCCTTGATTCTTGTATTGGGTTTGGCCGTGGGAATCACGGGCACCCTTCTGGTATATCAAAGTCTTCCGCCGGAGGAGGGCTCGCCGGCGGCACGCATCGAGGAACTGGACCGCGAACTCATGCGCACCAAAGTCCAGCTCGCCGCGGCGGAGGCGCGCAATCCCAAACCGCAAGCCACGACCCGGCAAAAACTGGCGCAGGGGGCCAACCATATCATTGAGGACATCAAGGACGGGAAGACCGTGGACATGAATGATATCTATCAAGCCGCCAAACCCGCCCTGCGCGATCTGGCCCCCATTTTCGACCGCCTGCACCGACGTGATTTGCACCGGAGCAACAAGTTCGCGCTGGCCGACCTGACAAGAAAATATCATCTCACGCCCGCACAGCAGGAGGCCTTGAAATCCTACCAGGAAACCAGGGCGGAGGAGCAGATGGCCGCCTTCCGCGCCTACAATCTGGCGGACTCGACCACCCTCGAGGACATGGTCAAGGCCAGCCATAAACAGCAGCGGCCGCAGGACGGACTGGATGCCTTCATGAACTCCACCCTGACAGGAAAGGATCTCGAACGCTACCGCGCCGACCGCCTGGCACAACGGGTCGAAAATGTCCAGGCAGAGGCCGACCGCCGCGTCAGCCGGCTCAACAGTCTGGTCAGCCTGGACGATGCCCAACAGGACCAGGTTTTTTCCCTCATGGCGCGCAGTTCGCCGGATTTCGATCCCTCCATGCAATTTGAAGGAATGTCCGGGGACACGGCCAGGCTGGATGCCGGCCAATCCCGCGATGAAGCCATCATGCAGGTGCTGCGGCCCGAGCAACTGATCGAGTATGAAACCAAACGCGCGGAGCGGCGGGCGGAAGCGCAGAAGGAATTCGACGACATCGGCATTAAAATCCCTGACAATTGGGACATGTTCGGAGACGACTGAGCACCCCGGCGCACCCCTGCTCCCCTGGAGGAAAACCGCCGCCGATTGAGGTTGTTTCCTGGCAGAGCGGTATTTAATATAGCGACTTTATTCCACCCCTACCTTCCCCCGCACTCCATGGCCCGCCGCCGCCGTTCCGGCTTTCCCCTCCGCCCCGCCCTCGCCGGTCTGGCGGCACTTTTATTGGCGGGCGCGGGCATCGCCTGGATGCGCCGTCCCGGCACGGATGACTTCGCGGCCGGCCGCCAACCCTTCCCCGCCCGGGAGTTCCTGGACAATTTTTTCGGGCTCCGGGGAAATCGTTATGTGGTCAAAGGCCGCATCACCGAGCAATTGCGTTATGGCTCCGACCGCACGCGGCTCTTTGCGTTGAGCGTCACGGATACTGCCCTATCGGATCCCTGCGAGGTGGGGCTGCTGGTGCCCTCGGAGTTTGGCAGTGAAAATATACAGACCGGCCAGGAATTCCACATTCTCGTGGAGGTGGACCAAAACGGCCTGCTGCGCGCCCTCGAAATCAAAAAAGCCTAACCTTCCCCTCCCATGAAGCGCTCCCCGCTCCTCCCGGTATTTTTTGCCTGCGCCCTGCCCTGCCTGCTTTCCGCCCAGGTCTTCGACGGACCCGGCGCGCCGCCCGCCGCGCCGTCCAGTCCCGGCGGCACCCCGCCCGCCGCACCGGCAAAATCGGCTTTCGGCCAGGAACTTCCGTTTTTGAATCCCGGCTCGGAAGTGGTGTCATGGAATGGACAAAATTGGAACATCGGCGACCAGCGCCTGTTCCGCGCGCGTTTTGAAAAATACCTCGCTGCGCCCGCCTCCACCTCCGCCGCGGATGTGACTTACCGCGACCTGATGATGAAGGCCCTGAAGTCGCTGAGCCCCACCCAGCCGGGTGGCCCCAGCGTGGCCAATGCGGTCGCTTTTCTCGGCCTGGCGGCGGATCATCCGATCGATGCACGCCTATCCGATTCCCTGAATCAGGCGGTTTACAGTGTGGTGTTATACAAAAAAAATGCCCGGCTTCTGGCGGACATGAACAAGGCGCTCGCCCAGAAGCGGAAGGACGAGGCGTGGAATTTGAAAGTGGAGGGAGGAGCCACGACCACGGCCCCGCCCGCGCCCAAAAATCCTGACGGTTCACC
>JAQGPD010000445.1 GCA_028293305.1 Verrucomicrobiales bacterium
AGGTCGAAGCGGTCGAGGTTCATGACCTTCGTCCAAGCGGCGATGAAATCGGCGAGGAACTTCGGTCCGGCATCGGCGGTGCCGTAGACTTCGGCGAAGGCGCGGAGCTGGGAGTTCGAGCCGAAGATGAGATCGACGCGGGTGCCGGTCCATTTCAGCTCCCCGGTTTTCCGGTCGCGGCCTTCGAAGGCGTCCTGAGTTTCGTTGAGCGGAGCCCAGGCCGTGCCCATGTCCAGAAGGTTGACGAAGAAATCGTTAGTCAAAGCTTCCGGACGGCTGGTGAAGACACCGGCCTGGCTGGCGATGGCGTTCGTTTTCAAAACACGCAGGCCACCGACGAGGACGGACATTTCCGGTGCGGTGAGGGTGAGCAGCTGGGCTTTGTCGATGAGCAATTCCTCGGCCGGGATCGTGTAGCGGGCCTTTAGGTAGTTGCGGAAACCATCGGCGTAGGGCTCCAGGAAATTGAAGGACTCAACGTCGGTTTGTTCCTGGGTGGCGTCCGTGCGGCCGGGGGTGAAGGGCACGCTGATTTCCTGACCGGCGTTCTTCGCGGCTTGCTCGATTCCGGCGTTGCCACCGAGGACGATGAGATCCGCGAGAGACACTTTTTTGCCGCTGATTTGCGTGGTGTTGAAGGCGGCCTGGATGCCTTCCAGCTTGGCCAGGACTTTAGATAGTTGAGCCGGCTGATTAATGGCCCAATCTTTCTGCGGGGCCAGGCGGATGCGGGCTCCGTTGGCACCGCCGCGTTTGTCAGAACCCCGGAAAGTGGAGGCGCTGGCCCAGGCAGTGGAGACCAATTCACTAACCGTCAGTCCGGAGGCGAGGATCTGGCGCTTCAGGGAGGCGGCGTCCTGTTCATCGATCAATGCGTGGTCCACGGCGGGCAGCGGGTCCTGCCAAATGAGAACTTCGGCGGGGACTTCCGGGCCGAGGTAGCGTTCACGCGGGCCCATGTCGCGGTGGGTCAGCTTGAACCAGGCGCGGGCAAAGGCATCGGCGAATTGGTCAGGGTTTTCCAGGAAACGACGCGAGATTTTTTCGTAAGCCGGATCCGCGCGCAGGGCAATATCCGACGTCAGCATGGCGGGAGCGATGCGTTTCGTGGCATCGTGGGCGTGAGGCACGGTGCCTTCCCCAGCACCATTTTTCGGACGCCATTGGTGGGCTCCGGCGGGGCTCTTCGTCAGTTCCCATTCATAGCCGAAGAGGTTTTCGAAATAACCATTGCTCCATTGCGTCGGCGTGCTGGTCCAGGTGACTTCCAGGCCGCTGGTGATGGTATCGCCACCGACGCCGGTGCCATAACTATTTTTCCAGCCAAAGCCCTGCTCCGCCAATCCGGCGGCTTCCGGCTCCACATCCACGTGCGACGCGGGGGCCGCGCCGTGGGTTTTTCCAAAGGTGTGACCGCCGGCAATCAGGGCCACGGTTTCCTCATCGTTCATGGCCATGCGGGCGAAGGTATCGCGGATATCGATGGCGGATTTCAGCGGATCAGGATTTCCATCCGGACCTTCCGGGTTCACATAAATCAGACCCATCTGCACGGCAGCGAGCGGATTTTCCAAATCGCGGCTGTGGATTTTTCCATCGGCATTGTCGTCGGAACTAACAACCCCACCGTCCTGCGGCACGCCTTCGGAGCCGTGGGTATAACGTTTATCTCCACCGAGCCAGGTGGTCTCGCGGCCCCAATAGACATCATGGTCAGGCTCCCAGGTGTCCACGCGTCCGCCGCCAAAACCGAAGGTCTTGAAGCCCATGGTTTCGAGCGCCACATTTCCTGTCAGGATCATGAGATCCGCCCAGGAAATTTTCTTGCCGTATTTTTGTTTGATCGGCCAGAGCAGGCGGCGGGCTTTGTCCAGGCTGACGTTATCCGGCCAGCTGTTGAGCGGGGCATAACGTTGTTGGCCACGGCCGCCACCGCCACGTCCATCGGCGGTGCGGTAGGTGCCGGCGCTGTGCCAGGCCATGCGGATGAAGAGTCCGCCGTAGTGGCCGAAATCCGCCGGCCACCAGTCCTGGGAATCCGTCATCAAGGCCGCCAAATCCGCCTTCAGCGCGGCATAGTCGAGGGAATTGAACGCATCCGCATAACAAAAGTCACCGCCCATGGGATCGGACTTGGCGGAGTGTTGGTGAAGGAGTTCCACCTTGAGGGATTTCGGCCACCAGTCCCGGTTGGCGGTGCCGGTGGAGGGGGAGTGTTTGAATGGACACTGGCCGGCCGGTGCGGCGGCGGCGGCGTGGTCGATGGGGCATTTGCCCTGGGCTGCGGGATCGGACATAGGGTGGTGTTGGAGTGGTGGACTGGTTGAAAAAATGGGTCGGGTGATCGCGGGGGAATGCTGGGGCGGGGTGGACGAAAGGGCGTCGGGGAAAGAGAAAAGCTATTGTCTTCCGGCAAGGCACGCGGGGCAGGTCCCCCAGTAAATGACTTCCGCCTCATCAATTTCATAACCTGAATTCGCGGCGGGATTCAGGCACGGCGTGCGCCCGGCGGCGCAATCCACATCCGTGGTTTTTCCACAGGTGCGGCAGATGAGGTGATGGTGATTGTCCCCCACCCGGTCCTCGAATAAGGTGGGCGAGCCGGCCGGCTGGATGCGGCGGATGATTCCCTTCCTGACAAGAAGTCCCAGAGCGTCATAAACCGCCTGTTGGGAAATCGCGCCGATGCTCCCGCGCACCGCCTCGGCGATGGCATCGACAGTGCCGTGCGGCCGGTCGGACACCGCGCGGAGCACGGCCAGGCGCTGGGCCGTCACGGGGATGCCGTGTTGGCGGAGGAGGGCGGCGGGCTCAGTCATCGGCGGGCATCATGATCAAGATTTGGAATGAGTCCAGAACTTTTATCTGTCCAAAAACGTATTTTTTGAGCGTAGACCACCCTGCCGGGTGGCGCATTGCCGGAGGCGGCGCTTGCGTGCGGAGGGTGAATGAATAGTGTCAGCGATCCAACCCTAACCGCTGAAAACAGCCTTCATGACCATGCCGGACTATCAACTCATCCGTCCCGAGGATATGACGTGGAGGTCGTCCAATCTCATGCGGATTCCCAACGCTGACATTTTGGAGCGGACCGGCAGCGAGAAGATGGGAGCCCGGCTGTGGCGCATGCCGCCGCGCAGCGCCAACACGCTGCACAAACACATCCGCGCGGAGGAATTCTATTTTGTGCTGGAGGGAACCGGGCGCCTGAAGGTCGGTGAGGAGGTCCTGACCGTTCCAAAATATGGCGGGGTGTGGGTCGCCCCGCAGGCGTTGCGGCAGGTGTTCAATGATTCGGACGAGGAGGTGTTGTGGTTGATTTTTGGAGCGCCGGAGGAACTGGAGTTTTTGAAGGGATCGCTCTCGGAAATGGATCTCTCCTTGATCTACCCCGAGGATCCAACCCGGCTGCCGGTGGAGTTGGCGGGTCATATTTGGCCGCCGCGTGATTGATCGTGGAGTTCTGGCCACGGGTTGGCAAAGCCGGGAACAGGATGGGACGGGGGCACCATTCCCATGACGCGTTGAGAGGCGGCAATGAAATGGTGGTCAACGGGTTCTGACCCGAAGGAATCGCCTGCCGGTCGTGATGGGAAAGGAAAGCCGCTGCCATGATCCGTCGCCGGTGAAATCCGTGCCGGGAGACCATGGGCCAGGATTGAGCGTGGCGGAGATTTCCGGAGTCTGGATGAAGCCGGCGGTGGTGGGGTAATAAATCTCCAGCAGTTGAGGCGAGGGCCGGAGCGCGATGAGCCGGGGCGTGGGAAGCGGCTGCAAGGGGTTGGCGGTGTTGAGCGTGATTTGTGTTATTTGAAATTCCGATGGCTGCAGGACAGCCATGCCATAGAGGAGTTTCACGCGGTTGTTCGAGATGTCCAAGGCGCTGGTGGTGGTGGCATCGCAGCGGACGAAGTAGGCCTGGGCGGGCGTGGAACCGACGAGGGCACCGTCGTTGAAAAGTCCTTGAAGATGGGATTCCGCCTGGCTGCGGAGGGCGGTCCACAAGGGCGCGGCATTCGCCCCGACGGCGGCGGAGGGTGACAGCGTTCTTGTCAGGGAGTGGGATGTCCAGTTGGTGAGGCGATTGATAGGAGTGTATTTCTTTTCGGGATCCACGGTATTGCGCGAGCGGCTTCCGAAGAGCCGATGACCGCTGCCGCTGAAAAATCGGATGGGGCAGATGTGGGCCAGGTTCAGGGAATCGGATTGCGCCGCACTGAGGCTGAATTCCACGCCGGTGCAGGTGATGGGTTGGGTGCTCGGGGTTTTCCATGGGCCGGTCGCCGCGTCCATGGCATTGGTGAGGGCGGCCACGGCTCCGGATGCGCCGATGGGATGGGTCGTGCCGCCGATGCCGGTGCCTGTGAGTTGGGCGCGGTCCACGGTCAGGCGGGGCCAGGTGAGCTGCGCGAAATCCAAATCCTGGGGCAGGCCGGCGGCCCAAGTGGTGATGGCGGCGGGGGTGGAGGCGGTGGAGGGAGGATCCAGTATAACAAAAAAGTGGCGCGCGGCGGCGAGAGGCCGCAGGGCTTCCAGGATGGCGCTGACGTCGGAGATTGGCAGCTCCGACAGCTCGGGCATCAGCAAAATGCCGCAATCCGATAACAAGGTCAGCAGGCCGACTCCCTGGAGATCCGGCAGGGCAAACCGGCCTTTCAGTGCCGTGGCCAAGGGTCGTGCGGGAGGCAGGCGGATGATTTCGGCGGAGGATCCGCCGTTGGCGAAGAACCACCGCATCTGCGCCTCCGCCGGCCACAGCGCGGCATTCCCGGAATCGAACGGCGTGGTGGCCACCGTGCGGCTCACCGTCACGGGCACCCCGACCGGGCCTTTCGCAAAATTCCCCACAATAACAACCTGGGAAACCGGCAGCCGCGCGGCCGAAGCGGGATGCAGTGCCAGCAAAAGCAAGCCTAACATCAGGGCGGGCATCAGGCCCGTCATGCCGGCGATGGACCGCGCGGCATTGAAGCGGGGGCCGCTGTCGACGGGTTGGCGTGGGGTTGAAGGCGGCCCTGGCGGGGAGGCGGGCGGAAGGTTTTGCGGATGGCGGGCGCCGGAGGAGCGGCAGGGACAGTTCATGCTGATACACACGCCGGAAAAGCCGGCGGATTTCGGGGAATTTTTCCAGCGGCGAGACCGCGAAGTGATTCTGGCGGTTTGGCGGCTTTGCCCGGCGGGGTCCGGCCGGGCAGGGCGCCGGATTCGGTTGGAGTTGAAGAAAACCCGGGCTTCTGGTTGAATGCCCGGGGGCGGCGGGCGAACCGTCGGATCGATGCCGCCTTCATGAACAACGCGGTTCCGGCCCACCGTTAAAAGCCTGTGCGACTTTTCCTATCCATCCTTCCCGGCTCCCTCCGCTTTGATCCCAATCCGGTTCCGCAGCTGAAATTGTCCCGTCCTGCCGGCCCGGTTTCATCCCTTTTGGTGTTGGTGTTGCATGGCCTTCTGCCGGTGGCCCCCACCGCCGCGGCGGCCGCCGATCAGCCACAGTGGGGAGAGGCGTGGACGCGGAATCAGGTTTCCGCGGAGACCGGTCTGGCGTCTGATTTTGATCTGGAGACCGGTAAGAATATCCAGTGGAAAGCGGAGATCGGCACCCAGACGCACTCCACCCCTATCATCTCCGGGGGGCGTGTTTATGTCGGCACCAATAACGGAAATCCCCGCGATCCGAAGCATGAGGGCGACCGGGGCGTGATGATGTGTTTTGATGAAAAGGACGGGAAATTTCTCTGGCAACTGGTGGTGCCGAAACGCGTGGAGGACCGGTATTTTGATTGGCCGGACACGGGGATGTCCTCGCCGGCCACGGTGGAGGGCGACCGCGTTTACACGGTGACGAACCGCGGGGAAGTCGTGTGCTTGGACGCCCGCGGACTGGCGAATGGCAATGACGGACCCTACCAGGACGAGGGCCGGCACATGTCCCCGGCGGATCAGCCGCCCATGGTTCCCGGGCCGCTGGATGCGGACATTCTCTGGATTTGCGACCTGACAAAGGAAGCCGGGATTTGGTCGCATGACGGTGCCCACAGTTCCATCCTCATCCGCGGCAATCACCTTTATCTGAACACCGGCACCGGCGTGGATAACACCCACCGCCTGGTGCGCACGCCGGATGCGCCCGGCTTGCTGGTGCTGGACAAGGAAAGCGGCCGCATCCTGGCGAGGGACCGCGAAAAAACCGCTCCGGAAATTTTCCACGCCACCTGGTCCTCGCCCAGCATGGCCACCATCGGCGGGCGGGATCATATCTTCTTCTGTGGGGGAAATGGTTTGGTTTATTCCTTCAATCCGCTGGATCCGGCCACGTCCGCCGGTGAGGTGCAAACCTTGAAAAAGGACTGGGTTTTCGACCCGGATCCTGACGCTCCGAAGCGGGAGGTTCATCGCTACACGACTAACCGTCAGGAAGGCCCCAGTGATATTTTCGGCATGCCCGTCTATCAAAACGGCCGGCTCTACATCGCTTCCGGTGGGGATATCTGGTGGGGGAAAAATGAGTCCTCGCTGCAATGTGTCGATGTCAGCGGCGCCGCGCCCGCTTTGTTATGGAAATGTCCCCTTGGCAAGCACGTCCTGTCCTCCGCTTCCATCGCCGGGGATTTGGTGTTCATCGCGGATTCGGAAGGAACGGTTTTCTGCCTGAACGGCCGGACTGGCCGCCCGCATTGGACGGCGGAAATGAAGGGTGAGTTTTGGGCGTCACCCTACGTTGCCGACGGCCGGGTCTACCTCGGCACCCGGCGCGGCGATTTCCGGATCTTCGCCCTCTCGACCGAGAAAAAAGAGCTCTTCCAAAAAGACCTGCAATCCCCCATCAGCGCCACGGTCACCGCCGCCAATGGAGCGTTTTATATTGCCACCATGAAGGAACTGATTTGTGTCAGGAAAGCAGAACCGAAATGAACTGAAATGAGCTGAATGAGCTGAAAAAAAACCGAAAGACGGCGGAGCCTTCCGTTAAATCTTGACAGGCTGCCCGGTGTTGATGATGTCAGGATATGACGCTTTTTCAATATCTCCGGAACCTGTCGGCGAAATTGCTATTCTTCGGTGCCTGTGTGGGCGCGGGCGTGTCGGCGGAAGTGCCCGGGGATGCGGCGGGGGTGGCCTTGATCGGGGAGGCGCGGAAGGTGGTGGCGGCCTGGCATGCGGGGGAGGCGGCGTCCGGGGGGGTGTTGCGGGTGGTGTATTTTCATCCATCGGACCGCGCGCCGTTGTTGGGATATGAGAACCGGCTGGACCGGGTGCTGGCGGATGTCAGTGGTTTTTACCGGGATGGCCTGCAGCGTTTTGGGGTGGAGACCCAAGGGCTGCCCTTGGAGAAAAAGGACGGGATGCTGATGCTGCATGTGGTGAAGGGCAAAAATCCGGCGGCGCACTATCAACATGAGTCGGGGAGCGGGACGGCGGCGGAAATCCGCGAGGCGGTGAAGGGGGAATTTGATTTGGGCAGGGAACACGTGCTGGTGATGTATGGGCTCTGCCGGAAGGAGCCGGATGGGCGCTATGTTTTTGATGCGCCGTATTATGGCGGCGGCACGCAGGCGGGCGGGCTTTGCCATGCGGCGGATTGTGAGCTGCTGGATCCGTTATTGCTGACGCAAACGGGCAGGCGGATCGTGTATACCGAACACTACTATCCGCGGATGGAGCAGACGGTGGCGAAGTTCAATAGCATGTATCTCGGCGGCACGGCGCATGAGCTGGGGCACGGCCTGGGGCTGCCTCACGATTCCGGAAGTGTGAGGGAGCATTGGATGGGGACCTCCCTGATGGGCGGGGGAAACCTGACGTATCGGCAGGAGGTCTGGGGCGGCGGGATGCCGGTTTATTTGTCGCAGGGATCCGCCCTGCAATTGATCTCGCATCCGCTCATCACGGGGTCCAACAAAGGCCGCTGGGAGCCGACCGGAGGGGATTTCAAGGACATGGAATTTTCGGCTGAGGAAGCGGCCCTGGTGATTAAAGGAAAGGTGACCGGGAGCATCCCGCCTTATGCGGTGGTGGCTTATGTGTGGTCAGCCGCCAGCCGGACGGACCATGGCGCGCAGACTTTTCCCGTGCTGCTAAAGGACGGGGAATTCGCGTTGAATTTCGGTAGGATGGCGGGCGGGGACTATCGCATGAAGCTGACCGCGCTGCATGTGAACGGCGCCGCCACCACGCGGCCACTGACATTCACCGTCAGCACTCCCGGCGATCCGGATGTGCAGGCGCTGGAGTCGGAATGGTCGATCGGTCAGGCGGTGCAGGCTGTGGTGCGGCAGCAACCGGACGCGCGCCGGTTCCTGACGGATGAAGCCATCGCGGCCGCCTCCACGGCCGATGTCAAAGCAAAGCTGCAGGTGCTGCGCAACATCGTGGATCCGGCTCCACCCGTGGACTTGGCGGCGGTCACCGGTGACAAATTCTTCCTATCCGATGCGGCGTGGACCAAGGCGGAAGTGGGCTGGGGCCAGCCCGCGCGGAATTTTTTCTGGTTCGCCGGGACTCCGCAGACGAACCCCTTCCTGCGGTTGACTAACCGGATTTACGACAAGGGTCTCTATGCCCATTCGCCTTCCAGTTATACCTTTCCGATCGCCGGGAAGTGGAAAAAGTTCACCGCCAGCGTTGGATTGAACACCGGAGCGCTGGCTCAGGGATCAGCGGTTTTCACCGTGTGGGGCGACGGCCGGGAACTGCACCGCACGCCGATTCTCCGCGCCGGTGAGCGCCGTGAAATCCAGTTGGATATCACGGAAGTGAAGGAACTGGAGCTGCGCGCCGAGGGCGGGGAAGGGCACCCTCACAACTCCTGGGCCATCTGGGCGGATCCGGTCGTGAGCCGGTGATTCAGGTGAAAGTAAAAATACCGCTTTGGAGCAAAGTTTGGAGATGCTTGCCAGCAAGCCCGGGGGCATGATCGTGCTGGACATGAAGGAATCCGGCCGCGCCTGAAATGGACTTGGTTCCGGATGCTCCTGTGGTTTTGGCTTGGTTGCTGGAACATGCACACAATAATCGCGGACGTCGCCGACTTAGCGGACCGCCTCGAAGATTGCCTTTTGCATGCCGGCATCAGCAGTGGCTTCCGCAATCTGCCGGGCTTCCTCCGGTCTCAGGGTCTGCCTCTGATCGATGTAGCCTATCACGAGTATCCGCTTCGAAGTTTCGGACGGCCAGGTGTCCATTTCCGCTATAAAACCGTCCACGTTTGTGTCGGTGCGGCCGTGGGCCCTGCCATATTCCTGGAGCACCAGATCAGAAGCGGTGCTCCGGGCGACCGTTCGGGCCAAGTTGTGCAATAGCGTTGGGGACAAGTGCTTGGATAGCTGCTTAAAAAGCGGCAGGCGGGCCCCCCTCGATACCCGGCTCCAATTTGCGTTCAGGAACTCTGCCAGCGCGGGATGGTCGGCAGGGTCCATTTGTTCCAGAACACGCTCTAGGGATTGGGTGATCTCGGTTCCGCCAAAGACACCCTCCGTCTGAGTGATGATCCCATCGTGCTCAAAGAGTGCCGCAACTCTGGCAAGGCTTTCCGCGGGGGATTCCGGTTTTGGCAGGGCCGCCAGCATGCCGTCCGACCGGGAACCAAAAATCCATCCAAGCAGCATCATGTTTTTGGATAGCTGCCCTTTGAGCGGATCCGGCATGGAGCGGAAGAGGATTTCAGCACCGGCCTGGCTGGTCCAAGTCATCAAAACCCGTTCCACCACGGAAAGCGGATGTTTCGCCAACTGTGAGGAAACCTGCCGCAGGCAATGGGGCGTCATGCACAGGTCATCGGCAAATTGGGCAAGCTCCAGCAGGCGGTGGGGCGTGTCGGCTTCCGAAATGCAGGACAAAAGACACGCCAAAGCGTGCGCCTGCGATTCTGGTTTTAAGGTAGGATTGGCGGCCTGGAGCAAACGCTGATCCCACGGCAGGGTGGATGGGACAGGCCCCAATTCTGCGGGCAGCTGAGTGGCCGCTGGGGGGTGCGGCGTTTCTGAAATGGAAAGTGAGGCACGTGGACGTGACGGCTTTGCCGGCTCGGGAGCTGCTAGGTTCCACGAAATAAAACCGCTGCCCACAGCCAATGCAAAAGATGTCAGGATGATTTCCGGGCGCATAAGTCAGGGGTTCAACTCGCTCCTCCAGGCAATGGCCTCCTCAGAGTCAGGGGGGAGGGATTCCAGCAGGGTTTGAATCCCGGAAGCCCGCCAGGGAACATGGTGGGGCAGGGTTCCCAAATATTCCGAGAGTTCCGCCGGCGAGGAATGGTTGACGGTTTTCATCAGGGTCCGCATTGTCCGGTCCTGCGCCTCGGTGGTGAGAGCCGAGAATTTGCGCTCCAGCGTGTGCAGGCTGCCTCCGCAGAGAATTTCGTCCTCACCTATTTCAAAAAGCGCCTCCAATTCCTTTTCCGGGATCGGCCGCCCGGCACTGGCTGCCCCGGACCGGGGATACAGGGCAAGTGCGGCAGCCCAACGTTCCCCGAAGTCGCCGAATACATCTTCCGCTTTTTTCCGCAACACTTCCGGCGTCCTGTTATTACGGTCGTCGGGGAATAATTCAGGCCGCAGGAGCATTTGAATCACGGGATCCAAATCGTCAAAATGTTCATATAGCGCCGTTTTCCGATACCGGAGACAAGTCTGCACCGCATTTTGCACCTGTCCCATGTAGTCCGGGTCTTCCTGCAGGGTGCTTTCGAACTGCAACAGAGCCTGAAAAGCGGCGGCCGGATAGGGCAGCCAATTCGGTGCAGTATTCTTTAGGGATGCTTTTGTAAAATCGGCAGGCCGGGTCCTCCAGCCAATAGCCAATTCGCGATCCGGAAAAACGGGTTTGGACGGCGATAAAGGGGATGACGAATTGAAGAAAACTTTCACCCTGTTTTCGATGATCAAATGCGATTCTTCGGGTGATGCGGGCGGTTCCGGGCTAGCGGGAGGAATTGCCTTTACACCAAGTTCGGGCTTCATCCCGGTGGATTTGGTCCCGGCTTGGATGGCTATGTCAGGATCCGGCGGTGTGTTTTTCTGGCGCAGGTGTCGCCATACTCCGGGCATCAGGCCCACGGCCAACGCGGCAAGAACCAAAAAGGGAGATTTCATTTCACTGAATGGCAAAGCAACACCGTTGGGTCGGCTTAAAATAAACGTCGATCTCCAATTGGTCCATATCAAATCCGGGGAAGCTTGTTCTCAGATATCCTGGAGAATCAAACTGACTATCCCCTTTTTGCGGTGGAGTGCTGCCGTGCACTATTTTGGTAGGAATGGGCGTCCGGCGGGCCCCTTGCCAAGGTTGAGGAGGAAAACAAAAACCCCGCTACTCAGGCGGACAACACAAAAAACCCGCCATCTCCTGGGAGATGGCGGGTTTTGCTATTAGGTGGACGGTTGAGCGGGACAATGTCCAGCAGGCCAGCTTACTTGGCGGCGCGGAGGGCTTCCTCTTTGGCTTTGGCCTTGGCGATGACGTCGTCGCTGACGTTTTTCGGGGTTGGGGCGTAGTGGCTGAACTCCATGGAGAACTGGCCGCGGCCGGAGGTCATGGTGCGCAGGTCGCCGATGTAGCCGAACATGGCACTCAGCGGGGCTTCCGCTTTGACGCGGATGCCGCCGGGGGTGCTGTCCTGGCCCTGAATCACGCCGCGTCGGCGGTTCAAGTCGCCGATGACGTCACCCACTTTTTCTTCAGGAGCGAACACGTCGAGCTTCATGATCGGCTCGAGGATCTGCTATGCGCACTTGACCATGGTATGACATCTCAACAACATTCTCCTTACAATGCCGACCACCATTTTCCACCTTTCAGATTTAGGTCGGTGTGAAGACGTGTTCGCGCTTTATCGCAAGGATTCATCCACCCTCGGGTTCATGCCACGCGGGGCGTTCGTGGAAGGCATTTCCAAGAGAACTCTGCTTGTCGCCATTGATGGCCAAGAGCAAATTCTCGGATATCTGCTTTATCGCGTGACGCATGGTGTGGCTTCAATCGCCCACCTTTGCGTCTCCCCCGCTACGCGTGGAATAGGAATTGGGAAGGCTCTGGTGGACGAACTCAAACGTCTAACCACTCACTTGGATGGGATCAAACTCAAATGCCGCCGGGATTTTCCGGCACATCGGCAGTGGCCGAAATGGGGCTTCATCGCCCGAGGAACGGCCATCGGACGCGGTGCGGACAATGCCGAACTCGTAATCTGGCAC
>JAQGPD010000464.1 GCA_028293305.1 Verrucomicrobiales bacterium
AACCCCGCCCGGAGGGTCAACATCCTGTTGACCGGAACCCCGTCGGAGGGTCAACATTCTGTTGACCGGAACCCTGCATGGAGGGTCAACATTCTGTTGACCAGAACGATACCCGCAGAGGAAAAAACAGCATTCCCATATGCCTCGTCCCGAAAGCGGGGCAACGTCCTGTTGACCTGGTGGACAGAATGTCCACCCTCCAGCCGGCAATCTCCCCATTTCCCCCCGCCAATCCGCGACCGCCGATGCCGCCCGTCCCTTCAGCCTCCCCCGCTCCCCCGGAGCCTGCCTCCGCGCCCGCGACGGCACCCACGCCCGCGACTGCGCCCGCGCCTTCGACCGCACCCACGTCCGCGCCGGAAGCGCTGTCGGAACGCTGCTCGCTTTATGGCGATGTCACCTGGCGACTCCTGCTCGGTGGCGTGCGTGCCTGTCCATCCTGGCTGGAAGCCCCGTTCATCGCGGGCTGGAGTTTTGTTATTTTCCTGCTCGCCACCTCCCAGCGCCGCGCCGTGCTGGGCAACTTGAAAAAGCTGTTGCCGGACCGCACCCCGCCCGTCCGGCTCTGGCTGGCCTGGCGGACTTTCTATCAATTCGCCCGCGCCGCCGTGGATGGCATCCGCTTCCAACAGGGCGATAAAGTCCTGGCATGGGAAGTCGAGGGACTGGAGCATTTTCAAGCCGCTAACGCCCAGGACCGGCCCGTCATGCTCTTCACCGCGCACATGGGAAGTTATGATAGCGCCGCCGCTTTTTTTGCCGAAAAAATGGGCCGCCACTTTTTCGCCGTGCGCCTGCCGGAGCGGAATCCCCGCCTCCAGGCCCTGCGCGAGGAAGGCCTGCGCCGCATGGAACGCGGCAGCTACACCGCGTTGTATAACTCCAGCGAAAACATCCTCGCCGTGGAACTCCTCCGCGCCCTGCAACGCCGGGATTGGGTCGCGATCCAGGCCGACCGCGCCCTGCCAGGACTCACCGTGCTGCCGCTTGAAGACGGCGCGAAAACCTGGCTCCTGCCCAAAGGCCCGTTCATGCTGGCCGCCTCCTCCGGCGCCTGCTGCCTCCCGGCTTTTGTCAGGAGAATGGGGCACCGCCGCTACCGCGTCACCTTCCATCCCCCGCTTTTTCCTGACGCCTCCGCCGGACGTGCCGCCGCCGCGCCCGGGCTGGCCACCCGCTGGGCCGCGCTCCTGGAAAAAGTCATCCGTCAACATCCGGACCAATGGCTGGTCTTCGAACCCGCCTTCCAACCATGACCCCGCGGGCCCTCACACCTCTCTTCCGCTGCCTCGAAAAAAGGCCCTGCCGCCCGCCGCCGCCGGAGATCGAATTCTATCCTGCCAAAAATTCCGGCAATCATGTCGGGGAATCCCATTTCCTGGCTCTAGCCACCGCCCTCCTGGCCGCCACCGCCCTGGTGCCCGCCACCGCCGGCATCGCCCACGCCTGGCTGCGCTGGCCCCTCACCGCGCTGCTTATTTTTCTGGTCCCGCATCTGCTCATGACCGCGCTGTCCTGGATCGGCGGGTGGATCTCCGGGAAGGTCCGGCATCGCGGCACCGTGCAGGACTGGACCTGCCTCGCCGCCATGACCGGCTATGCCGCCTGGCGCGGAACAGGCGCCGGCGCCGGCGTCGGTTGGGAAGCCTGGGTTTGTCAGGGCTGGTTGATTTTTGCGGGGCTGAATCTTTTGTTATGGATGGCCGGCTGCGGACGCGTCGAAGCCACCGGGCCCGCACCGGTGATGCCCTCCAACCCACCCGCCTGACAATTTCCCGTGCGCGCTGAAAATTTGTTATGAAAACCGTGCGCCATGTGTGGATTCTGCTTCTGGCCGCCCACCTCGCGGCGGTCTTGGTGGCGGTGGCGCGGGGAGGGTGGGCGGGATTCTGCACCATGGCCGTGCTGCATCTGGCCTGGGTCCGCATCACGCTTTGGCCAGGCAGCACCCCCTTCGGCAAGGCGGTGGAGTCTTTTCCCCTCACGACCCGGGAGGTGATCCTGACAATCGATGACGGCCCCTGCGGGGACACCGGCGCGGTTCTGGATTTGCTGGACCGCTATCAAGCCCGGGCCGTTTTTTTCCTGATAGGATCCCGCGCCTCCGCCCGTCCCGGGGACGTGGCCGGCATCATCGCGCGCGGGCACCAGATTCAAAACCACACCCTGACGCATCCCTCCGCGACGTTCTGGGCGGCCGGTCCGGCGCGGCTGCGGCGGGAGATCGCCGGGGGTTCGGAAATCCTGACAAAATTGACCGGCCAGACCCCGCAATGGTTCCGGGCGCCCGCCGGGTTCCGGAATCCTTTCACCGCGCCCATTTTGCGTGAGTGCGGCCTGCGCTGCATGGGATGGGCGGCGCGCGGATTCGACACCCGCCGCACGGATCCCGCGAAGGTGCTGCTGCGGATGCGTCCGGAGTTTCGGCCCGGGGTGGTGCTGCTGGTGCATCAGGGGCATCCGCAGAGTTTGGCGGTTATTGAGGCGGTGCTGGTGGCGCTGAAGGAGGATGGGTTCGGCACCTGTCTGCCCTGACATGGGATTTAGCATCGGGTGGCGAAAATTCCTCCGGTTTCCCGGTGCAGGCGGCCGGGGCACGCGGCAGGGTGTCGATTCCGATTTTCCAAATGACCGCCCAGCTTGACCGAGAACGCGCCACATTCCGCCTTGAGCGGGTGCGTGCCGTGGCCGGGGGCATCCTGGAAACGGCGCAGGTCACCTTCCTGCTGCTCATCGCGGAGCGATGGTTCAAAGCAGATCCTGGCGAAAAAGGCATCATCCAGGGAGCCTCCAGCGCGGGGCTTTTGTTGACGCCGCTGCTGGTGTCCTGGGCGGCGGGCATGGGCTGGAACGCCGGGCGGGCGGCCGCAGTTTTGTTCGCGTTGGGCGCGGTCGGCGTGCTCTTTGCGGCGGTCTGGCCTGTCATGCCGGTTTTCCTGGCAGGCTGCGGGATCGCGTTTTTATGCGCCGCCGCCACCGCGCCGTTCATCGCCTCCATTTATAGCGAAAACTACCGCGCGGAACGACGGGGCGATTTGTTCTCGCGGAACATCGTGGTGCGCATCCTGTGCAGCGTCGCCTTCGCCTGGATCGCCGGCCGCGTGCTGGACGCGGACCCTGCCAACTTCCGCGGCATTCTCGCCATCTATGGCGCGTCATTGTTATTGAATGCCTGGTGCGTGTGGAAACTGCCCATCGTGCCCTTGGTGAACACGGAAGGACGGAATCCGCTTCGGGCTTTCCGATGGGTCAGGAGCGACCGGCTTTTCCGGCTGACGTTGATCAGTTGGATGCTCATGGGTTTTGGAAATCTGGTTATGTTTCCCCTGCGGGTCGAGTATCTCGCCAACGAGCGGTATGGCCTGCATCTCGCCGCCACGGACATCGCGCTGTTCACCACGATCATCCCCAATGCCGCGCGTCTGGCCTGCACCCGGGTGTGGGGCAGGCTGTTTGACAGGATGAATTTTTTCATTCTCCGCATCCTGCTGAACACCGGCTACATGCTGGGAATCCTATCATTTTTCACCGGCGGCAGCCTGACCGGACTGTGGGCCGGATCCATCCTTTTCGGCATTGCCAATGCCGGAGCGGATTTGGCGTGGAGCCTCTGGGTCACCAAGGTCGCCCCGCCGGAACGCGTGACGGATTACATGGCGGTGCACACTTTCCTAACTGGAGCGCGCGGTCTCGTCGCGCCCTTCGCCGCGTTTTATTGCGCCGCGCATTTCGGAGTTGGCCCCACCGCTGCCGGAGCCGCCGTTCTCATCCTCGCCGCATCGCTGCTCCTCGCCCGCGAGCGGGGCTGATGCCCTCGCTTCGGGGCGCCGTCGGTTCTGGGCTTTGCTTGGTGATTCGGAACTGGTCCCGTTCAAAAGCCGGAAAAGCCCGGGCCACCAAAGTCGCCCGGGCTTTTCAAATCTGCCGCAGCAGTAAAGTCATGCCGTTTCCATCAACGTCGGCGGCGCGTGATCAATCCCATTCCGGCCATCAAACCCAGCATTGCGGTGGAGACTTCCGGCACCGCGACGGCAGTGGCATCCACGACGAGGTTATCGACGGTCAGTGTTCCCATGCCGGAATTTTGCCGCAGAGCCACGGCGGACATGGGGAGGAAGGTGGCGGCATCGGTGGCGGCGACACTGCCGATGCCGGCGATGGCCAGGGTGCTGCCTCCGGAAGCCACATCAAGGGTGAGCGTGATTTGATAGCTGGAACCCAAGGTCAGATCCGTCGGGATGGCGGCGAAAACGGCGGTGGTATTGGAAATGCCCAGGCGGAAGCTGCCCACCGCCGCGCCAGTTGTGGTGGCCCAGACCCTTCCGCGAAAGCCGGTCGCGGTGTCCTTGAAGTGCAGAAAATA
>JAQGPD010000469.1 GCA_028293305.1 Verrucomicrobiales bacterium
TCCCGCCCCGCCCCGCCATGCTCCCGCTGATCAGCCTCATCCTGGGTTTGTCCTTTCTGTCAGGACTCAATCTCTACCTCGCCTCCTTCCTGGTCAGCCTCGCCGTCCAACAAAACTGGGCCGGCGAAGCCCTCCACCCCATGCTCGGCGCCCTGGGACATCCCGCCTTCATGATCACCGCCCTCGTCCTCTTCGCGGTGGAATTCATCATCGATAAAATCCCCTGGGTGGACAGCGTCTGGGACGCCATCCACACCCTCGTCCGGCCCGCCGGTGCCGTCGGACTCAGCATCGCCCTCAGCCACTCCGCCGGCTTCAGCCCCGGCCTCACCACCACCCTGGCCGTCGCCTCCTTCGCCATCGCCCTCACCACGCACCTGACAAAATGCGGCTTCCGGCTCATCATCAACGCCTCCCCGGAACCCTTCACCAATATCCTCGCCAGCCTCGCCGAGGACGCCGTCGTCATCGGCCTGGCCATCCTCCTCATCAATGCCCCCACCACCGGATTCGCCGCCTGCCTCGCCCTCCTCGCCGGCGCCTGGATCGCCCTCCCGCGCCTCCTCCGGCTGGTCCGCACCAGTCTCTTTTTGTTGTGGAAAAAATTCGTCGGCCATCCCGACTCCGCCCTGCACCATCACGGCGCCCTGCCTGCCGCCCTGACCCACGCCCAAAGCGAATCCATCCTGGCCCAACCCGACTCCGCCGATCACATTCCCGCCCGCTGGGCCGTCCCCTGCATCACCGGCAAAATCCGCCGTCTCCCCGGCCTGCGCGCCAACCGCTTCGGCACCCTCATGTCCCCCCTGCATCAACCAGGCACCCTTTGGTTCCTGAACCGCGGCTGGTTCCGCCGCCAGGCCACCCGCATCTCCCTGGCCGGAGCCACCGCCTCCCATGAGACCTCCTTCCTCAGCACCAACCTCGTCATTCATCGCCCGGACGATGGCCTGCACCTCGTCTTCCGCTTCACCCGCGCCGAAGCCCCCCTCGTCGTCCGCCTCGCCGCCGACCTCCAGACCTTGCTAGGGCATCAAAACCCCGCGCGCATGGACGTCCTGCCGCCCCCCGTCCCGGCCACGGCATTCCCCGCTCCGGCGCAGCGTGAATTTTCCACCCTCGCCCAAAACGGAATCCGCTAGAATCCGTCCCTGTCCATCCACCGGCCCCTAACCACCCACCCGGCCTCAGCCCGCCGCCCGCGCTTTTTCCTGCGCCTGCACCAGGCCCGCCGGGGCCTTGTCCTCCGGGATCAGTTTCCCCACATCGAATCCCAGATCCGACGCCTGCTGTTTCAGCTGGCGGTAAACCGGGAAAGGCAACTGCGGCTGGCGCGCCAGCATCCACAGAAACTTCCGGTCCGGCGTCCCCACCATCGCCCAGCGGTATTGCGGGTCCAAGGCGATGATCCAATAATTCCCATCCTCCGGCACCGGAGCCAAAGCCGCGAAACCGCCAAACTTCACCCGCAGCCGCGCATTGTTGGAACCCGGCACCGGCGTCGCCGTTCCCGTGATTCCCCCCGTCCGGCCCTTCGCTTTATAGCAAGTATTCCTCACCTGCACCGTCCCCCCCGGCAGCGGCGTGTATTCCGCCGTGGACCGCAGACACGATTTCTGAAACCGGTTGGGCAGGCGCGAAACCTCATGCCACATTCCCGAATAACGCTTCAAATCCACCCGCGCCACCGTCGGCAACGGAGGATGATCCGCCGCCGCGGATTTCGTGGAACGGCAGGATGGCAGGACCATTCCTATCAGAATCGCGAAAGAAAGAGTTTTTAGAATAGCAAACAAACGGACGGTATTCATACCTTATCCTACCGCAAAACCCCGGCTTGGAAATCGGAAATCGTCATGCACCCTTTCACGCCGTTCGCACTCCCCCATGCCAGACCCCACCGGACCCATCATCGCCTGCTTCGCCCACGAGCGCGGGGACGCCCGCGTCATGAAACGCGTCTCCGCCTTTCAAAAACTCGGCTGGACCGTCCATGGTTATATGTTCCACCGCCTCCGCGACCGCGTGGACCCCGCACCTTTTTGGGACCACGTGGAACTCGGCATAACGGAAAACCGGAAATACCTCAAACGCCTCCTCGTCTTCCTGCGCAGCCTCGCCATCCTCTGGCAGCACCGCCAAAAACTCGCCCTCGCCGACGCCTTTTATGTGGTGAACACCGACAACGCCCTGCTCGCCCTCGCCGGCCGCTGGATGTCAGGAGCGCACCGTAAAAAACACAACCCCTCCGCCCCGCCCGCCCCCCTCATCCTGGAACTGGCGGACGTCCAGCCCGCCATGCTGGGCAGCGGCATCCGCGGCCGCCTGATGCGCGCCATGGAGCGATGGGTCCTGGCGAAAACCGCCCTGCTCGTCACCACCTCCCCCGGATTTGTCAGGGAATATTTCACCCCCCTCCAAGATTTCACCGGCCGCGTGTTCCTCCTGGAAAACCGCATCTACCCCTCCACCGGTCTCATCCCGCCCGCCCCCGCCGCGGCCGATCCGCAACCCATCCGCGAGGGCCGCCCCTGGGTCGTCGGCCTCTTCGGCGCCTTCCGTTGCCGCCGCAGCATCGAACTCATGAAAATGCTGGCCGCCCGCTTCCCGGACCAGCTTCATTTTTACCTCCGCGGCTATCCCTCCGGAGTCGATGCCCCCGGCATCGCCGCCCTGCTCAATACCCTGCCCAATCTGGAATGGGCCGGAGCCTATCAATATCCCGCGGATCTTCCTGACATCTACCGCCGCATCGACCTGAACTGGACCCTCGACTTTTCCGACCCCGGGACAAACTCCGCCTGGCTTCTCCCTAACCGCATTTACGAAGGCGGATTTTTCCACTGCCCCGCCCTCGCGGATGCCGGCACTGAAACCGGCCGCTGGGTCACGTCCCACGGCGTCGGCTGGACGGTCGCGGAACCCTTCGCGGATTCCCTGACCGCTTTTTTCGAGACCCTCACCCCCGCCTCCTGGCAGGAAAAAAAAGCCGCCGCCCCCCGTCTCCCCCGCGCCATCACCTGCGGCGAGGAGGACTACCAGGCGCTTTCGGAACTGATCATGGAATTGTCAGGACAAGCTCCCCCGGACCGCCCGCTCCAAGCCTAACGTTCGCTCCGGGCATCGGAATCACTATCAAAATCCAAAGCCCCCCGCGCCGCCTCCATGATGCGTTGCACCGCCGCCGCATCCCAAGGCTCCTTCACCGCCGAGGCCCAAACCGTCCCCGGCCACGCCGCGTCCTCCACCCGGCGTCCCACCACATGCAGATGCATCTGCCGGACCTGATTTCCGATGCACGCCACGTTGAGTTTTTCCGGTTTGAAATACCCTGACACAAATATCGAAACCTGCCTCGCCACTTCCAGCACCTGCCCATAACGGTCCGGCTCCAGCTGATGCAGATCCTCTATCCCCTCCGCAACCTCCGGCACAATAACAAACCACGGGAACGCCGCATTGTCCTTCAGCAGCACCAGACAATCCGCCGTCCGGCCCACTAAAAAAGAACCGGCCGCCAGCCGGGGATGCAATTCAAATCCACTCATCCCCGCCCATAAACGGCCCGCCCGCCCAACGCAACGGACCTTGCCCCGCGATTTTCCGCCCTCTCCCGCCGCCCGTTTCCCCGGTTGCCCGCAGACCGCCACGCGGGGAAGAAATGACCATGTCACCCACCCGGTTGTTATTGATCGAGGACGAACCGTCCATCGCGGAAAATGTGGTGTTCGCCCTGACCACCGCCCACTTTCAACCCGTCTGGTGCGCCACCGGGGCCGCCGGCCTGGAAGCCATGGGCACCGGCGGATTCGGACTTGTTATTCTGGACATCGGCCTGCCTGACATGAGCGGCTTCGATGTCTGCCGCACCATCCGCGCCGCGTCCCGGGTCCCCATTATATTCCTCAGCGCGCGCGATGAGGAATTGGACCGCGTGCTGGGATTGGAACTTGGCGCGGACGATTATGTCACCAAGCCCTTCAGCCCGCGCGAACTCGTCGCCAGGGTCCGCGCCATCCTGCGCCGCTCGGAAAGCATTCCGGCAAGCCCGCCGGCTTCCACCACCGGCACCGGGATCGCCCCCACATCATTTCCAGAAAACCCGCCGGTTTCCTCCGCTTCCACCGCCTCCACGCTTCCCGACTCCGCCGCCAGTCCGCTGATTCGTCATGACACCGCGCGGAAACGCGTGCATTGCAGCGGACAGCCCCTGGACCTGACGCGGCACGAATATCATTTGCTCCTCGCCCTCCTGGCACATCCCGGACGGGTGTTTTCGCGGGACCAGTTGATGGATCTCGCCTGGGAGGATCCCGCGGCCTCCAGCGACCGCACCGTGGATGCGCATATCAAATCCCTCCGGGCCAAACTCCGCGCCGCCGCGCCCGGATCCGACCCTATCGAAACCCGCCGCGGCCTCGGCTACGCGCTGCGGGAGGAGGCGGTGTCATGAGAACCACCCACATCGCCCTGACAGGTATCGCGCTGATCATCGCCGCCGGTTTTTATTTGCTGCTCATCCAGCTGCTGCGCGACACCCGCATCGAGACCTTCCAAGCCACCGAGGAAACCCTCGTGGACACCGCGAATCTGCTGGCGGCCTTTCTGGAAGGCAGCACCAACACCGCCGGCCAAACCGACACCGCCGCCCTGGACGCCGCCCTGACATCCGCCCGCTCGCGCATTTTTGCCGCGCGCATTCAAAGCATGGTCAAGGACCGCGTCGCCCTGCACGTCTATGTGACCGACGCCGTGGGAAAGGTGATCTATGATTCCAAAGGCCTGGACACCGGCAAGGATTTTTCAAAATGGAATGACGTCAAACTAACGCTCGCGGGCGGCTACGGCGCACGGTCGACCCGCACGGATCCCGGCGATCCGTCCACTTCCTTCATGCACGTCGCCGCGCCGATCCGCTCCGGTGGAAAAGTGTCAGGAGTGGTGACCGTGGTGAAGGCGAAGTCCGATCAAAAAGCGTTTGTCGCCGCGCAGCGCGAACGAATTATCCAATCCTGCTTCATGATCGCGGCGGGTTTGTTATTGTTTGTGGGCGCGGTATTTTTCTGGCTGTTCCATCCCATGCGGTTGTTATCGGAATACGCCCGCAGCATCACCTCGGGAAAGCGGCCGCCGCTGCCCGGACTGGGCCTGGGCAGGGAGGCGCGCACGCTGGGCCGCGCCATCGAATCCATGCGTGAGGAGCTGGAGGGCCGGGAGTATGCCGGCCGCTATATCCGCACCCTGACACACGAATTGAAGAGTCCTCTCTCCGCCATTCAGGGCGCCGCGGAATTGTTGGAGGAGCCCATGCCCGAGGAACAGCGGCGGCGCTTCCTGACAAACATCCGCAATGAAACCGAACGCGCCGGAAAGCTCATCCGCCGCCTCCTGCGCCTCTCGGAAGTGGAACGCCAAAAAACACTCGAAGCCCCATCCGCCGTGGATCTGGCCGCGCTCATGCGCCGCGCCGCGGGCGACGTCGAAGCCCTCGCCGCCAGCCGGAGGATCTGCCTTTCCATCCACTGTCCTGACGAAACGGTCTTCGTCACCGGCACCGGGGAACTGCTCCATTCCGCGCTGCTGAATCTCCTGGAGAATGCCATCGATTTTTCCCCGCCGGGAGGCGTGGTGGATTTTTCCTATCAAGCCCCGGCCGGTCCCCGCACCGGCCCGTCGGTCTCCATCACGGATCAAGGCCCCGGCATCCCCGACTACGCGAAGCCCCGCCTTTTCGAGCGGTTCTATTCCCTGAAACACGCCACCACCGGCAGACGCGGCACCGGACTCGGACTTTGTTTCGTGAAGGAAGTGGCCCTGCTCCACCACGCCGAAATCACCCTGACAAGTCCGGGCCCGGCCAACGGCACCCGCGCGCTTCTCACGTTCCCTGCCTGACCGGCGGCAAAACGCAGACTTCCGCGCCGCCCCGCGCCGACGCGCCCCTCGTTCCATCCATCCATTTTTCACACAACTTTCTCCCAACCTTCATCTTCCCTCCTCATGCCGGGGCGAAGGATGGGCATCATGAAACGAAACCATTCCACCCTCCTCCTTCTCGGCACCCTCCTGCTCCCGCCCGCAGCCAGCGCCGCCGGTCCCAACGCCGCCGAAGACCGCGATGCCTCCGCCTCACGGACCCTGGCGCCCTACTTTTCGGTTAGTGGAAACCCCGCCGGACCCGGTCTCGGCCTGGTCAAAACCAACGTCGCCGTTCAGGTCACCGGCACCTTGGCGGACGTGGTGGTGGAGCAGATCTACACCAACCGCGGCACCGCCCCCATCGAGGCCGAATACGTCTTTCCAGCCTCCACGCGGGCGGCGGTGCATGGCATGGAAATGAAAGTCGGGGAACGGCGGATCAGCGCCGTCATCCAGGAAAAGGCGAAAGCCGCCGCGATTTATGCCGCGGCGAAGTCGGAGAAAAAAACCGCCGCCCTGCTGGAACAAAAACGCCCCAACGTCTTTCGCATGCAGGTGGCCAACATCGCCCCCGGCGACACCGTGGCCGTCACGTTGCATTATTCGGAAACCGTTTCCAGCACCGCGCGGGTCTATGAATTTGTCTTTCCCACCGTGGTCGGCCCGCGCTATTCCGTGACTCCGGTGGACTCTCCGGAAGGAAAAGCGGACGCCTGGGTCGGCAATCCCTATCTGAATCCCGCGCGCCCCGCCGGATCCGACCCGGATGCCGCCGCCGCCCCGCAGGCCCCGGAATTCGCCATCAATGTCAGGGTCCGCGCCGGCATGCCCGTGCAGTCCATGGCCTGCCCGACCCATGAAACCGATATCAGTTATCCGGATGCCGGCACCACCACCCTGGCCCTGAAACCAGGAACCGCCGCCACCGCCGGGAACCGGGATTTTGTGCTTCGCTATCAACTCGCGGACCGCAAGGTCTCGTCCGGCCTGCTGCTCCATCGCGGCGAAAAGGAAAACTTTTTCTGGCTCACAATGCAGCCGCCCGCCCGCATCGCGCCCACGGATATCCCGCCGCGCGAATATCTGTTCATTGTCGATGTGTCAGGCTCCATGAATGGCTTCCCGCTGGATACCGCCAAGAATTTGATGCGCGGTCTCATCGGCGGCATGGGCCCGGCGGACAGCTTCAATGTCATGCTCTTCGCCGGAGCGGCGAATGTGCTATCGCCGAATCCGCTGCCCGCGGATGCCGCGAATCTTCAACGCGCCCTGGATCTCATCGATGGACAGGGTGCCGGCGGCGGGACGAATCTCCTGCCCGCCTTGGAAAAAGCCTTCGCGCTGCCCGGGGACGAAAATCGCAGCCGCTCCATCGTGCTGATCACGGATGGCTTTGTGGACTGTGAGAGGAAGTCATTTGAAATTGTCAGGAAGGGCTTGGGCAAAGCCAACTTCTTTGCCTTCGGAATCGGATCCAGCGTGAACCGGTTTTTGATAGAAGGCCTGGCCCGTGCCGGACGCGGGGAGCCGTTTGTCGTATTGGATCAGGCCGCCTGCGCGCCTGCCGCCAAGCGATTCAAGGAATACATCGACGCGCCGGTCCTGACAGATGTGAAGGTGGAATTCGACGGCGTGGAAACCAGCGCCATGGAGCCATGGTCGGTGCCGGATGTCTTCGCGGAACGCCCTGTCGAACTTTTCGGAAAATGGTCAGGCGAGCCGCGGGGAAAAATCCGCGTGAGCGGCATCGCGGGCCGGGAGCCGGTCAGTTTTGAATTTGATCTGGCCACCGCCGCCGCGCAGGGAACCGACAATCCGGCCCTCGCCACCCTGTGGGCCCGGCAACGTGTGCAGCGTCTTGGCGATGACTTTGAACTCGACCATGGAAATGGCGATATCAAAAACGAGATCACCGCACTGGGACTCAACTATCATCTCCTGACGGAATTCACCAGCTTCGTCGCTGTCGATGAAACGCCGCGTCCGGAACTGGCCGACGCCCGCCATGTCACCCAACCGCTCCCCTTGCCCCAGGGCGTCAGCCCCACCGCCGTGGGAGGCGGCACGGCTGGCACCGTGCCGGAGCCCGGCGGACTGCTGCTGATCCTGATCGCCGCCATCGCCGTTTTGTCAGGACGTGTGCGGCCCCGGACCTACTAACCGCTATTCCTGTCAGCCGTCGCCGTCCGTTCCGTCCTGTTCAAACCGTCCCCCGCCCATGAAAAATCTCCTGACCCGCCTCCCGTCCCTTCCGCCCATTCCCTTGATAGCCGGCGGCCTGGCCCTGGCATTCTGGCCGGTCTTCCGCTGGTGGGTTGCGCGGATGGGCGACGGCTCGGACGACCCGTTGGGATTCGCCGCCCTGCTGGTGGCCGGAGGATTTTTGTGGGCGAGACGGCGGGAAGTCAGGGTCAGTCTCTATGGGGTTTGGATGGCTCTGGGACTGATCCTGACGCAGGCGGTGATTCCCCTGCCGCCGCTGATCCGGGGCATTTGTCTGGTGGCGGCATTGGCGGGCACTCTGTGTCTGCCACGTCGTCAGCCCGGCATCACGGCCTTGTTATTCCTCAGCCTTCCGGTGGTGGCCTCGCTGCAATACTTCGCCGGCTATCCACTCCGGTTGGTCACCGCGGAGTCGGCGGTTTGGTTATTGAATGCCATGGGGATCGGGGTCGGGCGGGTGGGAACGCTGATGAATTGGCGCGGTCACGAGGTCGGGGTGGATGCGGCCTGCAGCGGCATTAAATTGTTATGGGTTTCAGCCTTCACCGCAGCGGCGCTGGCCGCACGTTTCCGCCTGACGTGGCAGCGGACGCTCGCTCTGCTGGGCACCGGACTGGGTCTCGTGGTGCTGCTGAATGCGGTGCGCTCCGCTATTTTATTTTTCCCCGAATCCGGGCTCGTGGTCTGGCCGGAGTCGACGCATGAGGGCATCGGGGCCGGACTTTTTGTGATGGTGGCGGCCACGCTGGCAGGTGTGGCGGGGAAATGGGCACCTCAGGGAAACTTGTCAGGAAACAACCGGCCAGCGCCCGTGGATCCCGCTCCGCTGCCGCTTTCCACGGCCGCCGCCTGGATCGCGGCGACGGTCTGTTCCGCCGTGCTCGCCCTGGTGCAAACCCCTGCGCCCGTTAGCGCCGCCGCCTTTGAAACGGTGGAGTGGCCCGCGTGGTTTGAAGGCGAAACCCTGCGGCCCGTTCCTCTGAGCCCCTGCGAGGAACGCTTCGCCGCCGGCTTTCCCGGGCAGATGAATGTCTTCAAAACCCCATCCGGCCGCACCCTCATTTTCCGCCGCGTCCTCCGCGCCAGCCGTGGTCTGCACTCCAGCGCGGACTGCCTGCGGGCCTCCGGATACAGCGTCCATCCGGAGCCGCTTTTCATGGACGATCAAAAGCGGGCATGGGGTGACTATCAAGTTTCAGGCGCCCCCGCCGATGCAGACACCGCGCCGGTGAGACGATTGCGGGAATTGATAGTGGACGCCAATGGCCGGACCTATCCGGACCCCTCCTCCTGGTTTTGGCCCGCGCTCTTCGGCCAAAGCAATGGCCCATGGACCGCGATCACCGTGATGGATTGATGGCCGGAATATTCGCCAGCCATGCGATGCAGCACGATGGGATTCCTGCGCCCGGCGGGGCCGCGGGTCCAGTAGCAATCCGGCATTATCGGGCATTTTTCATTTCCTCCAGCTGCCAGCAACGCGCGTTCTCCCGCACGCCCATGCCGCGGAGCCAGACCACCCACAGCATGGTGGTGATCATCCCCACCCAGACTCCTGCTGTCAGGAAGCCAAAAAACCAAAATCCCTGCCAAATAAACCCCAACAAAGTCCATGTCTGCACGATCACGCCCCGCACACCGTGCCCGCTTTCAAAAGCGCTGGTGCCAGGCTGCGGTTCGGGGGTGCGATGCAATCGATATATAACAAACAGTAGGAACATAATCCGGAAAATCGACCCCGCCAGAACGGCGACCAGGATAGGACCTCCGCCCTCCTCGACCATGAAATATTCCAATTGCACCACCACGCTGAGCACCGACAGCCCAAGTGCCCAGACTCCGAGGCGCCAGCTTTCCCAATAAGATCGGTCCGGGGATTCCGTCGGGTTCATTCGCTTGTCAGGAGAAAGGAGCACGGGCCTCCGGCCCGTGAGGATATTAAGGGTAGAAAATGAAGAACGGGAGGTGAAATGTGTCAGGTGGACCCCGGGCGTTGCGAAGGAGAACGCGGGAGATGAAACGAGGTGAGATGAATCGTGGAATGGAGAACTTGGATGGATGGAAGAAAAGTGCTTTGGAAACACACGGGCCGGGAAGCCCGTGCTCCTTTCGCGCGAACTTCGGGCGGGGTTTGCCGATGTCCGTGCCGTTGCGCAAAGGAGGGTCGACATTCTGTCGACCTGCCTGTTTCCGGGGCTCTGCTGGTGGACAGGATGTCCACCCTCCGATCAATAGGCCAGCCAGGGGCTGAGCCATTTTTCGACTTCGGCGACGGGCATGTTTTTGCGGGCGGCGTAGTCTTCGATCTGGTCTTTGCCGAGGTCTGTTCCGATGCCGAAATACCTGGCCTGCGGGTGGTTGAAGTAGAGGCCGCTGACGCTGGAGCCGGGGTGCATGGCGCAGGATTCCGTCAGCTCGCAACCGGTTAGGGCGGTGGCGTTGAGGAGGCTGAAGAGGGTGCGTTTTTCCGTGTGGTCCGGCTGGGCGGGATAGCCAGGAGCCGGGCGGATGCCGCGGTATTTTTCCCGGATGACTTCCTGACGCGTCAGCTCACCTGGCTTCTCGATGCCGCAGAAGAAACGGGTGCGCTGGTGCAGCCACTCGGCGAAGGCTTCGGCGAAACGGTCGGCGAGGGCTTTGACGATGATCGAACTGTAAGGGTCCTGCACGTCGTCGTAGGTTTTCGCGTATTCGTCCGCGCCGTGGATGGTGACGACGAAACCGCCGACCCAGTCCGGACGACCACATCCGGCAGGTGCGGTGAAGTCGCTAAGGGCCAGGTTAGGCGTGGGACTGCCGCCGGTTTTGATGACCTGCTGCCGGAGCGTATGCAGGGTGGCGCGTTTTTCCGTGCGCGTCTCGTTGGCGTAGATTTCGATGTCGTCGCCTACGGCATTGGCCGGGAAAAATCCGGTGACGCCCTTGGGAGTGAAATGCTTGCCGGCGATGATTTTATCCAACAAAATCTGGGCGTCGCTGTAAAGTTTGGCGGCGGTTTCCTCGGCTTGGATTCTGAGTTCCGGGTCCTCGTGGGCGGAGGAGAATTGTTGGTCAAATTCATTCCAGCGGCCGCGCAATTCCCAGGCGTGGAAGAAGGGCGACCAATCAATAAATCCGCGCAATTCTGTCAGGGAAACCGGAGGGATGGTATCGCTATGGCCTTCGGTTTCGGTGACCGGGATGAGGTCAGTGGTGGGCGGTTGGGGAATGTCCACATTGGCCCAATCACTGACCAAACCTTTTGCCCGGGCTTCATCAATCCTCAGGATGGCGCGTTTCTTTTTGTTGCCATATTGCTCGCGCAGCGTGGCGTGGCGCGTTTCGTTGTCGGCAATGAATTTCTCCTTTTGGCCTTCGCTGAGCAGGCTTGTGGCGACCGGCACGCTGCGGGAAGCATCGAGCACGTGGACGATCGTCCCGCTGTAGTTGTGCGCCAATTTAATCGCCGTGTGGGCCGCGCTGGTGGTGGCTCCGCCGATCAAAAGCGGTGTTTTCATCCCCAGCCGCTCCATCTCGGACGCCACGTGAGCCATCTCATCCAGGCTCGGCGTGATCAATCCTGACAACCCGATAATATCCGCGCCGACCTCCTGCGCTTTCGCCAGGATTTTATCGCAGGGCACCATCACGCCCATGTCGATCACCTCAAAGTTATTACACGCCAGCACAATGCCGACGATGTTTTTGCCGATGTCATGCACGTCACCCTTCACAGTGGCGAGCACGATTTTGCCGGCATTCACCGGACCATCGTCCAGCTCAGACTCCGCCGGAATTACAGACCCGCGTTGTCCTTCAGCGCCTGTTCCAGTCCCCGTTCCTCCACCCGCTTCTCCCAGGCTGCTTTCAGAGACGCGATGGTGGCTGCCTTGCTGGCTTCCAACCTCGCTTTGAATCTTTCCTCCTTGGAGGAAGCGTTCCCGGATGGCATCACTGTAGCGTTCGTCGGAGGAGTGAGCGTTGAAGTGTTCATGAAGTAAAGTTTCGCCTGATTTTAGGAGTTTATCAACTGAATCGTGGAATTCGCCCAGCAACCAATCCTCGTCGCGATAGACGACGGCGCCGAAGTGGGTGTTGTCGACGATTTGAAGACTGAAGGATGAGTTTTGCCGATAAACTGCAGCCAGGTTCAATGCCGTTCGGGGCGCTTGGTAATGACCGCCCGAAGCCCGACGCAAAGGGACAATGCGGCCCCCTTCCAACACGGAGCGTCTAATCATATTGGGCACAGCGATGTGCCATGGGCAAAACACATAGCGCACTTCGACCAGCATCCCCGCACCCAACGCGGCATCAATATGCGCTGCGCTGCGCTTCTGGTTTTGCAGGGTTCCGTCCATCACGATTTCCGCCTGCGCCGAATAAAGTTGGTCGGTGGCGGAAGTTTTGCCACTGCCTTGTCCGCCGGCGTTAAAAACAATCATGCTTTCCGGAGGGAGCGACTTCAGCTTCTCCGCATACAACCAATCAATAAACGCCCCCGCTGGCTCCAGCGTGGCGACGCTCCAGCGTTGGCGGGACTCGCGGCTTTCCGCGTAGGCGGGGCTGAGTTCCTGGGCGTTGTTGCGGTCGAGAACGTTGCCGAAGATTGACTCGTATTTGGCGGCGGCGATGGGCAGGGTGCTGGCCAGTTCGGTGGCGAACTCCCGCTCGATGGCTCGCTCTTCATCCGTCAGGCCTGGATAGGGCGTGTAAGTAAAGCCTTCCAATAA
>JAQGPD010000498.1 GCA_028293305.1 Verrucomicrobiales bacterium
TCAGGTAGATGGCGACTTCCTCGGCGGGGTGGGCGGCGAGGAGGGCAGCGGTGCCGGCTTTGATTTTTTCGGGATCAAGCTGGGCGGGGATGTCGCCTTCGACGCCGCCTTTGCCGTCATGGGTGACGCCGATGGCGTCGAGGAAAGTGACCAGCATGGCGGGGCGGCCTTTCATGAGCCAGATTTGGAGGAGGTTTTCCCCGATGGCTTCGTTGAGCTTGGATTTCAGTTGCTCGGCCATCCAGGCGATTTGTTCGGGACGGGATTTCCGGGCGACGAAGATGGGGCGCAGTTTCCGCTGGGCGGCGAGGGAGGCGAGGGCGGACTGGAAGACTTGTTTTTCCGTCTCACGCAACCAGCCGGTGATGGCCTGACTGGTTTGCGGGGTCATGGTGTGGAACATTAAATGGGCTTTCATGCGTCTGAAGAAATAGTCACCTTAAAATTGGAGCGGGCGGCGAGTTGCGCATCACTAGGCATGTGGGGCGGGGGTTGTCGAGCGGCGAATGCAAAACCGGGCACTCCGTTGTGGTCGGAGTGCCCGGATGAGTTGTATTTCGGACGATCGCTTGGAAAAACGGGGTCGCTTATTCGAAGTAAAGGCTGGTGTTTTCCGCGATGCCCGGGGTGTGGAGCGACTGGCGGAAGTGCTCGACCCAGAGGGTGCGGGTGCGTTTGGAAACCTGGTTGAGATTGTATTCCGGCAGTTGGAGCGCGGCGGGGTCGGCGCCCTGGGTCTTCATGGTTTTGATGTATTTCCGGAGGGCGTAGTTGGCTTTGCCCAGCTGGATCATCTGGCCGAACTCGTTGCGCATGAATTGGTTGCCGGGGGAGGCGGCGCGGGCCTCGCCGCAGACGGTGCGGATGCGGCGCTCCTCGCGGTCGCACCAGGCGACGGCGCGTTCCAAGGCGGCGGGGCCTCCTTCGAGGTCGCCATTGGCGTAGATCCGGGGCGCGGGGATGGCGGGGTCGGAATGATAGCGGGGCAGCTCCGAGATGGGGCGTTCACCGACGCCATTGCCGTCGACCGGCATGATGGTGGGGGTGATGAAAATCATGAGATTTTTGCGGGAACGGTCGCGGAGGCGGTTTTTGAAGGCCCAGCCGACGACCGGGATGCGGCTGAGGACGGGGATGCCGGTGCCGTCCCGGGAGTCGGTGGCTTCATCGAGGCCGGCGATGGCGACGGTGTAGCCGCTTTGGACCTCGAGGGGGGCCTGGTAGACGCGGGAGGTGGGGACCGGGTAGGAATTCCCGTCGATGATTTCGTTGCCGATGACGTTGGCAACGACGATCTTGGTGTGCATGATGACCTTGTCGTCGTTGATGCGTTTTGGCAGGATATTGACCGTGGTGCCGATGGGGAGGAAGTTGATGCTGGAGGTGCTGGCGCCGGTGCCGGTGCCGCCGCTGACGGAGGAGCTGGAGGCGAGCACGGGGAAGTTCACCACGCTGCGCATGGAGACTTCACGGTTATTTTGCGTCAGGACGCGGGGGTAGCTGACGGTGCTGGTCTGGCGGTCCTTCAGAAGGAAATTCAATTTCACATTCACATCGTCCGGCGTCAGGATGGCGGCGGTGGGGATGAGGGTGTTTTTGATCCGGTTCAGGTCCACCGTGGTGGAGGGGCTGGTGAGATTGAATTTGAAGCCGCCGTCAAAAGTGCCACTCCAGTCCACACCGAGCTGATTCTTAGGATCTTTGGTGGTTTCGACGAATTTGAGTTCCACCGCGATCAGGGACTGCTTGCGGTCGATGGAGGAAATCCAGCGTTCCACGAACTGGTGTTGTTGGCGGGTGGCGACGACGAAGAGCGTATTGGAGTCGGAGTTCCAGACCACCTTGGCCTCACCGGCTTTCTCACCTTCCACACTGCTGCGGGGGGCTTGGGACGGGACGAGGATCGGGGCATTGGAAAACTCGTCCACCGAGACGTCGCTGGCGAAGGCGGCGTTGAATCCGGAGGTGCCGACCCCGAGGATTTCCTTCACTTTTTCGACCATTTCCTTGGAGTCGACTTTGAAAATATTTCCCGCAGCCCCGAGATCGAGCCCGCCGCCCATGCCACCGCCGCCACTGCTGCCGCCGCCGCTCATTCCCCCACTCATCCCGCCGCTCATGCCGCCGGATTCCGCACCGCCGCCGGATCCACCGCTGCCGCTGCCGGTGGTTTCCGCCAGTTCGCCGGTGTTGTATTTGATGATGTAGGTCCGGGCGATCATTTCCCCGTCATTGAAGGGCCGCAGGTGCCAAACGCCGCGGTCGTAGACGAGCGCGATGCCGTTTTCATTGGCCAAAGTCTCCAAGGCCGCAAAGGGCGACATCTTCATGCTGATGGTCACCAACTGCTTATCCAGATCCTTCTGCAGAGGCAGGGACAGGAAATGGATGCCGGATTTCGTCGCCAGCATGCGAAGCACATCCCGCAGATTCGCTTTGTCAAAATTCAATTCCAAAGCCGGAGCGCTGATCAGTTTTTCCCGGACGTTGTCATAGTCAGGGCTGGCATTCACCATCGCCTGATCATCGGAAACCGCTGCCGAACCAACGGCCGTCAGGCCGGACAATGCCATAAGTCCCAGAGCAGCAACCCGCACCGGGATGCTCGGAAGTTTCGTTTGCAGTTTCATATCTGGATCGGTGGTGGCTGTTGAATGAATGAAGGAGTGAAAAATGTGGGAAGTCCTTGAGATTCACGGGCTCGGGCGAAGCTGAATCACCATATAAATTACGATTATTATAAGCAAACTTCAAGATAAATTTCGGAAAAACTGATAATCTTCATAATTTTGAGTAATTCAGCGCAGTGGCGGGGCGGGAATTTCTCCACGTAACTTGCTTATCTTCAACCACATATGCATAGTTCCTTCACCCAGGGAGACGCCTTGGGATTTTTTAAAAAAGCAGCTATTGCCCTGTAATCACTTGAAAATGAACAGCTAAACTTGGCCCGCCGCCCCTTTTTCAGCCCCCTCCCCGTCCGCCCGACACGGTGACACGGTAAGAAACTGATTCCGGCGGCGGACCTCTGCCACCTGCGGGTTCCCAAAGGAGGGTGGACATTTTGTCCACCCAAAAGCTTGCCCGCCACAGCCCGTTAACCCGCGCCGGTTCATCAGCGCCGGTCCCCAGCGCCGGTCCCCCAGCGCCGGTTCACCAAGCCGCACCCCCAGTGCGGATCCACCAGGGCCGGTCCACCTGGTCAACAGAATGTTGACCCTCCGATGCCAAACCTGCGCTTGAGCCCGGAGCCAAAGTCGTCCCTGCGGCCCCGCCTTGATTTTATCGCTCCAAAATCGGCCAAGGCGATGAAATTACCGATTCCCAATCCTGTTTCGCAACGGAGGAGGAAATCCGCAAAATTGATCAGAAGGTGTCAATTTTCTTCAACTCCTTAAAGTCCAATCGCCCCTAATATAGCTAAGAGTTAAAAATACTTTGAGAAACCGTAATTTTCGCTTTGCAGATGAATTATTGAGATTATAGTGGTTCGAGTTGATTCCTGTAACTCTGATCCCACCATGGACTATTTCGACGAACGCACTGCCCTCGGCCAACGGGTCTATCAGATCTCCCAGTTGACGGGGGTGAGCGATTTCTATATCACTCCGAATGAGCCGATTTGCTATAAACAGAATGGCTCGCTGATTATTGATTCGTTCGTCTACGTGCCGGACCAGCCGCTGCCGGTGCAGCCGGGTTGCGTGGACTATGCGATGGGTTTTGCCGGGCTGCGTTTCCGTGTGAACCGCATGGTCACCCGCGGACGGTTCCGCTGGGTTTTACGTTTGCTCCCGTCCAAGATCCCGACTCCGCAGGACATCGCGGTGCCGCCGGCCGCGATGAAAGCTTATATGGAAGCGAAAAACGGCCTATTCCTCGTCTGCGGCGCCACGGGCTCGGGGAAATCCACCACCATCGCCTCCATGATCCTGCACCGCGCCCGCCAGCGGGACGAGCACGTGGTCACGTTCGAGGACCCTATCGAATACATTTACCCCGCCGGCACGCCATCCCTCATGTCCCAACGGGAAATCGGTGAGGACGACCTGGACTTCGCCATGGCCCTGCGCGCTTCCCTGCGCCAGGCGCCGGATGTGATTCTGGTGGGGGAAATCCGTGACGGCGAGACCGCGGAGATCGCCCTGCAGGCGGCGGAAACGGGGCACGTGGTGGTCGCGACTTTGCATACCTCCACCGCGTCCCAGACGGTGCAGCGGTTTTTGAAATTGATCCCCTCGGACCGCCTCGAGACCGCGCAGGCGTCCCTCGCGGACTGTCTGCGCATGATCCTGTGCCAACGCCTCATGTTTGACGAGAAACGAGGCCGGCGGTTCGGCATCCATGAGTTGCTGTTGCAATACGACTCCACCACCAACCTCATCCGCCGCGGCGAATACAAGAAGCTGGATCAGGAACTGGAGACCGGCTTCAAAAAAGGCATGCTCACCTTCGAACGCAGCCTCGAGGCGCGCTTCGGCGAGGGCTGGTATTGCAAGCCGCCGGAGCAGACCGGATTCAGTGAGGATGAAGTGCACTCCTTCTTCAGCCAGGAACCCTCACGTTCCCACTAACCACTTTAATAACAACCGATCCCATGAAGCTAAAAGACATCAAGGACGTCCTCACCTTCCGCTCCTTCCGCCCGGAGCCGGATGACAGCACCGCGCCCTGGCGCAAACGTTTCCCCCGCGAAAAAACCCTGCTCCTGAGCATCAGCCGCCGCCGCGCGAACTGGCTGACGCTGGACCGCCGCGGGGAATTCACCGACGCCGGCTCCATGGACGGCGAACTCAAGGAAGTGCTCGCCGCCGTGGGCCCGGACCTCCGCGGACACACCGACCATGGCTGGTGCGCGGTCTCGCTGAACCACCGTTTTGTCATCACCCTGGAGGTCAACCTCAGCCGCCGCCCCGGCCTGGAGGAACAGCTCCGCTCCAATCCCAAAGCCGCCCTGGGAGCCAAGGCGGAACGCGGAAAACGCTACAGCCTCATCCACAATCCGGAAAGCAACACCAGCCTCCTCCTCGCCTGCGATGAGGACGCCATCGTGAAAACGGAAGCCATGCTCCGCGAGCAGGGCCTCCAGCCAGGACGCATCACCATCGGCATCTATGGCATGCTGCTGGACCTCATTTCCCAGGTCGCCGAAGCCCGCGCCGCCCGCGCCGCCTCGCACCCGGGCGAGCCTTTCGGCAATGTCGTCATGGTCGCCTGCTGTGAGGGTTCCGTGGTGGTCCTCAGCCAACGCGAGGAAAACTGGACGGAACTCC
>JAQGPD010000519.1 GCA_028293305.1 Verrucomicrobiales bacterium
GATTCAGGGCGGCCAACACGTCCTCGGCCGCTTCCGCCTGTCCGCCACCTCCGCGCCCGCCGGGGGACTGGTCGCCCTCACCGACCCGGCCCGCGCCGCGCTGCTGACACCCCCTAACGAACGCACCCCGGAGGCGCGCCTCGCCATCGCCGCGGACTATCTGAAAGTCCGCGCCGCCCAGCAAATCGCCGCCCTGCCTCCCATGGCCGTGGTCTACGCCTCCTCCCCGGCCAATCAAGCCGCCCGCGCCGCCAAACTGGGCGCTCCGCAGCCACGCCTCATCCGATTGCTGAAACGCGGGGACCTGGACAAACCCGGCGATCCCGTGAACCCCGGCGCTCTTTCCACCATCGCCACCCTGCCCGCCCGCTTCACCCTGACAGATCCCAACAACGACAGCCAACGCCGCGCCGCCCTCGCCTCATGGATCGCCGATCCCAACAACCCCCTGACATGGCGCAGCGCGGTGAACCGAATCTGGCACTATCATTTTGGAAAAGGCCTATGCGACACCCCTTCCGACTTCGGCAGAATGGGCGGCGCGCCTTCCCATCCGGAACTGTTGGATTGGCTGGCCGTCTGGTTCCGCGACGACGCCAAGGGCTCGCTGAAGGCCCTGCACCGCCTCATCGTCACCAGCAACGCCTGGAAACAATCCTCGGCCCTGCCCGCCCCCCGGACCACCCTAACAGCGCCTGCTCCCAACGCCGGGGACTCCATTCCGATCTCGACTTTCCCGCCCGTCGACCCGGCGCCGGCGGATCCCGCAGCCATCGATCCTGACAATCGCCTCCTCTGGCACATGTCCCGCAGCCGGATGGATGCGGACAGTTTCCGCGACTCCATCCTGTCCATCAGCGGCCGCCTGGACCTGACCATGGGCGGCCCCGGCGTGGCGCATTACAATGCCAGCCCGGGCCCGCAGGCGACACCGGTTTTGGACTACGCGAATTTTAATTGGGATGCTCCCGGAGCCACCCGCCGCAGCATCTACCGCGTGGTTTACCGCGGAATCGCCGATCCGTTCCTTGAGGTGCTGGACTTTCCTGACATGGGCATGCTGTCCCCCACGCGCGGATTCTCCGCCTCCGCCCTGCAATCCCTGACACTTTTTAATAACCACTTTCTGCTCGGCCAGTCCCAGCACCTCGCCGACCGGTCCGCCCAGGGCATAACAGATCCTGCCGAATCCGTGCGGCGCATGGTCTCCCTGGTGCTGCTGCGCGCGCCGGAGCCCCAGGAACTAACCGACTTCACCGTCCTCGCCCAATCCGCCGGTCTGCCCGCCGTGGCCCGGGTGCTTTTCAATTCCAACGAATTCCTGTTCGTCGACTAACCATGAATCCGCTCCCCACATCCGACCCCGGCTGGTCCCGCCGGCATTTTCTGAACCGGCTGGGCGGCGGTTTCGGAGCCACCGCCCTCGCAGGTTTGCTCGCGCGCGAGACCGCCGCCGCCGCGCCCTCCGCCTTTCCCGCCCTGCCGGTTTTTGCGCCGAAGGTCCGCCGCGTCATCCAGCTTTTCATGAATGGCGGGGCCAGTCCGATGGACACCTTCGACTACAAACCGGAACTGACCCGTCGCCACGGCGAGCTGCTGGGACCCGCGGAAAAACCGGAAGGCCAGACCGGCGTTTCCGGCGCGGTGATGAAGAGTCCCTTCGAGTTCAAACAACACGGTCAGTCCGGCCGCTGGGTCAGCAGCGTTTTTCCGCACCAGGCAAAGTGGGTTGATGAAATGGCCTTCCTCATGGCCATGAATTCAAAAACCAACGTCCACGGACCGGCCAGCTACATGATGAACACCGGGTTCCTCCTGCCAGGTTTTCCGTGCTTCGGTTCATGGGTTTCCTATGGGCTCGGCAGCCTGTCCGACAACCTTCCTGACTTTATCGTGCTGCCGGATTCACGCGGCCTGCCGTATAACCAAAAAGGAAATTTCAGCGCCGGATTTCTTCCTGCGCGGCATCAGGGCACGCTTATCCAGGCGGGTTCGCCCCGACCCGTTCCTGACCTTTTTCCCCCTGACAAGTTCACCTTCGCCACCGGCGACTCGGATGCGAAGGCCCGCGACCTTTTGCAGAAGATGAATCGCCATCACCTGGTCACCCACCCCGGCGACTCCCGCCTGGAAGCCCGCATCGCGGCCGGTGAACTGGCGGCCAAGATGCAGCTCAGCGCGCCGGAGGCTTTCGATCTTAACAAGGAATCCGAAGCCACCCGCACGTCTTACGGACTCGGCCAGGCGGTCACTGATGACTTCGGCCGGCGCTGCCTGTTGGCCCGGCGCCTTATTGAGCGTGGCACGAGGTTTGTTCAGGTCTGGAGCGGACCGCAGGGCGCTATCAACAATTGGGACAACCACGGGAATATCCAAACCGAACTCCCGCCCATCGCCGCCAGCGTGGACCAACCCATCGGCGCACTGCTGGGAGACTTGAAACAACGCGGGCTTTTGGAGGATACCCTGGTGGTTTGGACTACGGAGTTTGGCCGCACGCCTTTTGCGCAGGGATCGCTGGGACGCGATCACAATGGCGGCAGTTTTGTGACCTGGCTGGCCGGCGCGGGCGTGCAACCCGGCGTCTCCTATGGCGAAAGTGACGAGTTCGGAGGCAAGGCCATGACGGGCATCACGCAATGTTATGACCTCCATGCCACCCTGCTCCACCTCATGGGCGTGGACCACGAAAAACTCACCTTCCGAACCTCCGGCGTGGACCGCCGACTAACTGATGTTCATGGCCACGTGATCCGCGAGATCCTGGCCTGACCCGCCGGCCGCCAACGGTCGACCGCGTCCCGCCTGCCCCCTTTTTTCCAAAAGCCACCACCATGCGCCCGATCCGATGTTTCCGCTATCTCCCCGCCGCCCTGCCAATTTTTCTGCTCGGGCTAGGCTGGTCGCTGGCCCGGTCCGAAAAAACGGAACCTGCGCCCGGCCTCCGTGCCGGTTCCGCCGTGTCTGATATATCACCAACCACTTTTCCGGTCAGGGTGAATGGCATGTTCACCGAGCGCATGGCTGACAAAGTGGTGGATCCCCTGAACGCCCGCGCACTCGCTCTTTCGGATAACATTAACACCATTGTCCTCTGCGTGGTGGACAGTTGCATGGTGCCCCGGGATGTCCTGGACGACGCCAAATCCCGCGCCTCGCAAGTCACCGGCGTGCCGGTTTCCCGCATGCTCATTTCATCCACCCACACCCACTCCGCGCCTTCCGCCATGGGCTGTCTGGGATCGCGGTCCGACCCCGCCTACCTCGCGATCCTGCCAGGAAAAATCTCCGAAGCCATCATCGGCGCCGTGAAAAATCTCCAGCCCGCACGCATTGGCTGGACCGCGTTCGATGACTGGGACCACACGCACAACCGCCGATGGATCCGCCGCCCCGACCGGATGCTGGAGGACCC
>JAQGPD010000590.1 GCA_028293305.1 Verrucomicrobiales bacterium
CCGGGGCAGACTCGACGCCTTGAAAAAAGCCGCCGGCTCCGGCGCGGACCATCCCAGCCCCAAGCGCCCCCTCGGCCCCAAGGACGGCCTCGCCCGGCTGTTGCTGACCATGGAAGTGGAAAATCTGCAAACCCTTCCTCCCGGCAAAACCCCCGCCCATCCCTCCGCCGACGACTTCCCCGGCAAGGTCCCCGCCACCGCCCCGCGCGTGACCAAAACATTCACGATCAACTCCGCCGTCCCCGGCTGGCACAGCCTCGGACTCTACGCCGCCCCCGGCCAGGCGGTCACCCTGACAAGTCCAGCCTCCATTCTCAAAAACAATTTCAAGCTCCGTATCGGCAGTCACGATGACAGCCTCTGGCACAAGGAAGAATGGCCCCGCTCTCCTGACATCTGCCGCTCCGCTCCCGTCACCGGCGCCGCCACGCCCCTCGCCAACGCCTTCGGCGGCCTGGTCTACATCGATGTCCCCTCAAAACAAACCGGCACCCTGGAATTCACCGTCGCAGGCGCCGTGGAAGCCCCGCTTTTCACCCTCGGGACCACCACGGACGAGCAATGGAAAACCATCCGCCAGGCCCCCGGCCCATGGGCGGAACTGGAATGCCCCGGCGTCATCCTGACCGTTCCCTCCGAGTCCATCCGCCAACTCCGCAACCCCACGGAACTCATGAAATTCTGGAACGAAATCGTGGCCGCCGAGGACTGGCTCGCCGCCACGGCGGAGGACCGGAAAAAACCCGAACGCATCGTCGCCGACGTGGAGATCAGCGCCGGCTACATGCACAGCGGATATCCTATCATGACCTATCTGGATGTCGTGCCCATGGTCAGCGATCTCAATGCCATGCGCCGCGGCTCCTGGGGGCATTTCCACGAGCTCGGGCACAACCACCAATCCAGCGACTGGACACCCGACGGCACCGGCGAGGTCACCTGCAATATCTTCACGCTGTATGTCTTCGACAAAGTCTGCGGCCTCCCCCCGGACAAAGCCCGCGAAGGATTTTCCAAACAGGACATCCAGAACACCGTCCGCAAACACCTCGCCGTCGGCGGCACGCTGGAACATTGGAAAAGCGACGCCTTCCTCGCCCTGACCATCTACGTCCAGCTCCAACAGGAATTCGGCTGGGACGCCTTCCAAAAAGTCTTCGCGGAATACCGCGATCTCCCCGCCGCCCAACGCCCCCGCACCGACGAGGAAAAACACAGCCAATTCATGACCCGCTTCTCCAAAGTCACCGGCAAAAACCTCGCTCCCTTCTTCAAAGCGTGGGGCCTCCCCATCTCCGAGGACGCCCTGGCCGAAACCGCCAAACTCCCCCAATGGTTCCCCGCCGACTGGCCACACTGACCCGGCAGTCCTAACACTAACCGTGGCAAGGCCCGTCCCGGCCTTGTTCAGAGAATCGGCCACCTCCCGCCAACCCAACCGTCCCCCTATCAATTCCCGCACCGGGTTTCCCCCAAAGAATCGGCCGCATCCGCCCAACCCAGCCCCCCGTAGCAAGGCCCGTCCCGGCCTTGTTCTCATGGAATCGGCCACACCCACCCAACGAACTCCACCCCACTCCGCCCCCATTTGCATTGTCCGATGCCTCGGGTTCATTGCTACCATGCTATCAACTTTCGAAACACCCGCCGGCCAGCGCATCGCGTTCCGGGAATTCGGTGCCGCCGGAGGACAGCCGGTGTTCTTTTTCCACGGCTGGCCGGGCGAGTGCCAACAGGGTTCCCTGCTGCATGAAGCCGCCCTGAAACAAAACGTCAGGCTGATCTGCCCCAACCGTCCCGGCATCCATGGCTCCTCCCCGCAACCCGGCCGCACCCTGCTGGACTGGCCGCCCCTCGTGGCCGCCCTCGCGGATTTTCTGAAAATCGGCCGCTTCCGCCTGCTGGGTTTGTCAGGAGGCGGACCCTACGCGCTCGCCACCGCCTGGGCCCTGGGAAACCGCGTCATCGCCTGCACCACCGTATGCGGTGCCCTGCCCGCCGCTCCCGGACCCGACCGCCGATTCCTCTCGCCGGTTTACCGCGCCATGCTGTCCATCCACGACCACGCGCCATGGCTCCTGCAGGGCGCGCTCATCCCCGTCACCCGCCTCGCCCGAATCCCCCCTCCGCGCCCTTTGTTATGGCTCGGCCTCCGCACCCTCGGCCCCAGCGACCGCGCCGCGCTTTGGCCGCGCGAAAACTTTCCGCATTTCTGGCCCGCTTTCAAAAACTCCATGCAGTCAGGCATGTCAGGACTCTGGGAGGACGGAAAATCATACTCCAGCCCATGGCCCTTCGATCCTGCCGCCATCCGGTGCCCCCTCACCATCTGGCACGGAACCCAGGACCGGAACTTCGATCACAAAGGCGCCGCCGCCCTCGCCTCCACCATCCCCCACGCCAAATATTTCGAAACCAACGACGGCCACTACTCCATCCTGAAAAACCAAGCGGAGCCCATCCTGAAAAACCTCCTGACCTCCTGACCTCCTGACATCCTGACATCCTGACATCCTGACATCCTAGCCTCCTGACCTCCTGACAACCGCGCCGCTCCCAAAGAAATCTCCCACCCTCCTGAGCAACATCGTGGCTTCCTGACAAACCTACGGCCGACAAGCAGCGTCATCGCCACGAAACGCCGCCGGAGCATTGGCTACCGCGTAGCGGTAAAGGAAGTTAGCCGGGGGTTTCAACCCCTGGTTAAGCCCAAAGGCCGACCGCGTCGCGTAGCGACGCCGGAAAAGAACGTCCCTATCACTCCACCACATCACGAACCCTCCAACCCCCACAAACTACCCCCACAAACTACCTCCACCAACCCTCCACTCCGCAGCCGAAATCCGCACTACTCCGATCCCGGAAAAACCGCCTCCCATTCCGGCTTTTTGAAACCCAGAAGCCCCCGCCCGTCGGACGTCAACAAAAACGGCCGCTTCACCAAATTACCGTGTCCTGACAAAAGCTCCAAAGCCTCCGCATCCGTCATGGCGGGCAGCCGGTCCTTCATTCCCATCGACTTGTAATCCAGCCCACTGGAATTGAAAAGACGCCGCACCCCATCCTTGAGCGCAAGCATTTGCTCCAATTCCGCCACCGTGGGCGGCTGTTGCCGGATGGGCACGCTGACATATTCCACCCCGCGCCCCTTCAAAAACGCCACCGCATCCCGGCATGTGCTGCAGCCATCATACACATAAATCCTGACGTTCGGGGTGGTCTTGCTCATGGCGCATCCATCCCACCGGGCGGCGCATGTCGTCAAGCGGCTGCGGTGGCGGGATCTTGGTTATCGCCAAGGACACAAAGGACAAAAAGGACGAAAAGGACGAACGGCCCACAACCCACTAGCCAACCATCAAACCCCACCTGACATCCACCTGATTACACGCCTTTCGGGAAAATCCCGCGCGCGGCTCCGAACTTCTTGGCCAAGGCATCATAGTTGGGCAAATCGTCCGCCCACGACAAATCCTTCACCACCCACCCCGCCTTCGTCCGCTGCATCACCGCCGAGACCACGCCCTCCGCGAAATCGGGCGTGAAGCTAGTGGACACATACGCCCAATCGCCGCTCACCGCGATCCACTCCGGAGTGAAAACGACTTTTTCCCCCTTCAATTCCGGAGCCTCCGCCGCCGTCTCATCACAACTTTTCTGAACGGGCACCCGCAGCACCTCCAGCAAGGCCTTCCGCTCCGCCGACCCCGCCGCGGGCTTGATCACCGCCGGCCCCTTCTCCACATTCCTAACAGACCCCGCCGGAGCACCGGCTCCTCCCCCGCCTGCCGTGCCCACCGTCGCCGCGCCTGCCGCGGAAGCGGCAATAAAAGCAGTCATAATAACAGAAAAAACGGCGGACAGATCGCGGGAAATAATGGAGGATTTCATGGTTCTGTATTCGTTTAACGACATTTCATGGCTGCGATTACGGCTCCCGTATGAAAAATATCCTATTTTTCCAATCGTCGGATGCCCTTTACATTCATGCATTTTCCAGCAAATGGCTATTGGCACGCGCTCCCCCCCGCCGTAGCCAATGACCGACTTCCCGCCACTCGCCACCGACTTTTGCCCCATGCCTCCTTGGATCGACGCCCTTCAGATCGCCCTGCCCGGCCGCGTGCACACCGACCCCGCCACCCTGGCCGGTCATGCGGCGGATAAATGGTTCGCTTCCTGTGACCCCGAGGCCGTGGTCCTGGCCACCAGCACGGAGGAAGTCGCCGCCGCCATGAAAATCGCCCATGCGCACGGCATCCCCGTCACCACCCGCGGAGGCGGCGTCGGTTACGTCGGCGGCTGCGTGCCCGTGAAAGCCGGCCTCGTCATCGCCCTCGCCGGCATGGACCGCATTCTCGAAATCTCGCCGGAGGACGGCGTCGCCATCGTGCAGCCCGGCGTCATCACCGGCCACCTCCAGGACGCCGTGAAAAAGCTGGGATGGTATTATCCTCCCGATCCCGCGAGTCTCAAGGAATGCACCCTCGGCGGGAATGTCGCCACCAACGCTGGCGGTCCACGTTGCCTGAAATACGGCGTCACCCGACCCTATGTCCTTGGACTTGAAGTCGTTCTGGCCAATGGCGACATCCTCCGCACCGGCGGCCGCTGTCACAAAAACCGCCAGGGATTCGACCTCACCGGCATCTTCGTCGGCAGCGAGGGCATGCTTGGCATCATCACGGAAATCACCCTCCGCATTATCCCGCACCCCCCCACCCGCGCCCTCCTTGGAGCCACCTTCCGCACCTTCCCGGAAGCCGCGCTCGCCGTCCAAAAAATCCTCGGCAATGGCCACCTCCCTTCCGCGATGGAGATCACGGATAAATTCACCCTGCAGGCCGCCCGCGATTACCTCGGCGAGGAGCGCACCCCGCATGGCGACGCCCACCTCTTTGTGGAAACGGACGGCCATCCCGAAGCCGTGGGCGCCGAAGCCAAAAAACTCACCGCCCTCCTCCGCGGTGCCGGCGCCATCGCTATCAAAACTGCAACCACCGAGCAGGAAGTCGAAAACCTCTGGTCCCTCCGCCGCGAATTCTCCTACAGCCTCCGCGCCACCGGACTCATCAAGCTCAACGAGGACGTGGTCGTCCCCCGCAGCCAGCTCGTGGAACTCGTCCAGTTCGCCGAAGCCCTCCAAACCGAATCCGGATTTCCCATCGCCTGTTTCGGCCACGCCGGGGATGGCAATATCCACGTCAACATCATGGTCCCCGACATGAACGACGAGCCCCAACGCGTCCGCGCCGAAGCCGCTCTCGACAAGCTCTTCCGCTTCGTCCTTAGCATCGGCGGCGTCATCAGCGGCGAGCACGGCATCGGCCTGGCCAAAAAACGCTGGTTCCCGGAAGCCATCAACGCCACCGGCCAAGCCGCCCACCTCGCCCTCAAAGCCGCCTTCGACCCCACCGGCATCCTAAACCCCGGCAAATTCCTCTCCCCCTAGCAAAGCCCCCAAAGGACCACCCCCAAAGGACCGCGACTTTGTAAGTCGCCCCAAAGCCCCGGCCCCAAGAGCCCCGGCCCAAGAGCCCCCGGTCCCCCCGCCCCCAAAGCCCCGGCCCACCCCCAAAGGACCGCGACTTTGTAAGTCGCCCCGGAGCCCCGGCCCCAGGCATCCCAAAAAACCATCCCCCACCCTCCCAACCTCAAGGAGCAAACCCCACCTCCAGCCGGTAAAACATCCGCCCCTCACCCGGCCCACCCGCCGGCACCACCGCAGACGCCAACAAAGTCCCTGGCTCCACCACCGGCACCACCCCGCTATCAGCCCAGGTCCCCGCCGCCATCGTCGGCGATTGCTGAACTTTATAAGAATACCCCGCCGCAGCCCGCCAAGTCAACCTAACCCCCGGCCCACCCGGCCCCGCCGCGCCCCCCGCCGCGCGCCCCGCACCGGCCTCCACCCATTCCGCCTTCAAATCCTCCACGGCCTCCAACAAGGAAATCTGCGGCCTCAAATCCATCCACACCATGTGGTGATCGCTGGGATCCGTATCCCCCACCACAGACCGCAGCGGATCCGACGGCCCCGGCCAAAAAACCGCACCGGTGAAAATGGAAAACCCCGCCTTGGACGGCAGCACGTAGTCCACCCGCAGCCCCCCGGAAAACGCCGCCGTGTCAAAAGCCTTGTTCCCAATCTGCCCCGCCCCGCCCGCGAAGGAAACGCCCCCGCCATTTGCCCCGCTGCCCGGCGTGATGGTCGCATTGATCAGCGGATGCTGCGTCAATTGCCTCGCCGCCCCTGACAAAGTATCGCCATCATTCGGATCCGCATTTTGGTCACCGCCCACCACAAACCGCGCTCCCGCCGGCAGTCCGCCCGGCACACCGCTATCATCCTTTAAATAGCCGGAACGCGCCGGGTCAATGTAGTCCGCCCACAGCCGGATTTCATCGAAATTCCGTTTCCCATTCTTGTTCTCCGCCGCATCGAAAGTCGGCGGCGTCGGATGCGAAATCAACAAATGTGCCAGGATGCCGCCCCCCAGATCGATGGGCACGTCCAAGTGCGTCTTTGAGGAAAGCCGCAGCACATCCCGCTCCGCTACCGTGTAATATGTCGTTAGCGGAGGCGTCCCCGTGGTCTGCAGCAGCTGGGAATTCGGCATGTCCTTCCACTTGAATAGCTGAAATTTCCGGACCGCCGCCGCATTGATCGGAAACTTGGAAAACACCGCCGGCGCATATTGTCCAGGATAGATCCCAAAGCCGAAACTATCATTTCCATACGCATCTGTTCCCGGAGCCGACACCGCCAGACCATTGTTATCCAGATCAAAACCGCTGGGTATCCCCGTGTTCGATGTGGAGGCATACCGGTATGGATAGACCAACGCCGTCAGCCCCGCCGCCTGCGGCACTGACAGGTAATTTTCCTGAAAAAGCCGCATCGCGTCCCCTGCCGCATCGTAGTCGAACTCGTTCAGCAGCAACACGTCCGGCCGGATTCTCTGCAACGCTTCCGCGACTTGGCGGATATTGCCATGATTCGCCGAAGTCCCCGCGGGCGTGTTCATTTCCGAAACAAGGGCCCCCGGTGCCGTCCGGAAAAACGATACGTTATAGGTCGCAAACCTGACCAACGCCGGCGGTGCCGCCATCGCGGAACCGGCCAGTGCCAGCATCGGAAAAAAAAGCCACTTCAATCTTAACATATCATAAAACCGTTTCAGGAGCCCTGCAGTTCCGCCCGGCACGCCGCCAAAGCTTCCTGCTGCTCCTTCGGTAGCACCGGCCACGCCAGTTTGAGACGTTTCATTTCTGACAATAT
>JAQGPD010000591.1 GCA_028293305.1 Verrucomicrobiales bacterium
GTGCCCACCATTCCCGGCGCCCCCGTCCCCCCGGAGCCGGTCCTGGATCTCCTCCCGGATGAAGGCGTGCCTCCCCCGCCCGCCCCGCCGGTCATGAAACAGGTTTTCAATGACCCCAAGGCCAATCCCAAACTCGCGCCCTGGCAGGAACGCCTCACCCTCGGCCCCGGGGATATTGTCAATCTTCAAGTCTTCGGCCGCAAGGAATACACCCGCGGCAGCGTGCCCATCGGTCCGGACGGCACCCTCTCCTATCTTCAGGTCGTTGGCTTCAAAGCGGCCGGCCTGACCATAGACGAACTCCGCGTCGGCCTCACCAAGGAACTCCGGAAATACATTCAAAATTCCCAGGTCATCGTCACCCCCGCCGCCTACCGCAGCAAAAAATACTATCTTCTCGGCACCATCATCGACCGCGGCGCTTTCACCCTGGACCGCCCCATGACCCTCCTGGAGGCCGCCGCCCGCGCCCGCGGCATCGCCACCGGCCTCATGGAGCAAAACACGGTCGAAATCGCCGACATGCGCCGCGCATTCATTGTCAGGAATGGCAAAAAACTGGACGTGAATTTCACCAAACTTTTCTACGAGGGCGACACCACCCAGAACATCCCCCTCCAACCCGGCGACTACATTTACTTCCCCAGCACTAGCAATAACGAGGCCTACGTGCTAGGCGCCGTCGGCTCCCCCGGCACCATCGGCGTGACGGAAAACCTCACCGCCCTCGGCGCCATCACCGTCCGCGGCGGATTCACCCCCGCATCCTGGCGGAAAAAAGTCATCGTCGTCCGCGGCTCCACCGACCAGGCAAAACGCGAGATCATCGTCGTGGACGCCGCCGCCATCCTCGCCGGCCGCCAAACCGATATTTTCCTCCAAGCCCGGGACCTCGTTTTTGTCAGCGAAAAACCCTGGCAGCAGGCGTCCGATATCCTGGACGTCGCCCTGCGCGCCTTCGTCCAGACCGGCACCGCCACCTGGACCGGTGATAACATCGGCCCTCTCATCAAGGAGCCCATCCTCCCTTCCCTCCAATCCGAATGAGCCGGACCGTCCTCCATCTCCTCCGCGCCCTGCCCGGCCTGCTCCTCCTGGCAGGCTGCACCGGACCCTTGAAGAAAAAAACCTTCGATCCCTACGCCCCGCCCACCACACCCGCCACCGCCACCACGGCCACCGTCTCCGCCGACGGGACCAGGACCCGGACCTCCGGCCGCATCGAGCCCTCCATGCTCGTGCCGCCCACCACGGAATTCACCCTGGGGCCCGGCGATGTCCTCGACATCGAGTTGATAGGCGCCCCCGAAGGCCCGCAACAGGCCTTCGTCGGTCCTGACGGAAAAATCTATTTCCACCTGCTTTCCGGCCAGCAAGTCTGGGGCCTCACCCTGCCCCAGACCCAGCGGCTTCTGGAAAAGGAACTCGGCCGGTTCGTCCAAACACCGCAGGTCAGCCTGACCTTGCGGGAGGTCCACAGCCGCCGCGTCTGGGTCCTCGGCCGCGTCAGCACCCCCGGCCTCTATGACCTCGGCCAACCCATGACCGTCCTCGAAGCCGTCAGCAAGGCGGGCGGCCTCTTCACCTCCCGCATGGGCGGCACCACCGAGGAACTCGCGGACCTCCACCACAGTTTTCTCATCCGCAAGGACCAGCTGATCCCCGTGGATTTCAATGCCCTCATCCGCGAAGGGGACACCTCCCAGAACGTCTATCTGCAGCCTGACGATTTCCTGTATCTGCCCTCCTCCATGGGCAGCCAGGTCTATGTGCTGGGCGCCGTCTATCAACCACGCGCGGTCGCCTACAAGGATCAAGTCACCCTCATCACCGCCCTGGCCAATTGCCGCGGCCTCGTGAAAGGCGCCAAATCCGACAAAATCGCCATCGTCCGCGGCTCCCTGACGACGCCGACCATCGCCATCGTCGACGCCGGTCCTATCCTTACCGGTAAAAAACCTGACATTCTTCTCCAACCGAAGGATATCATCTATGTTCCCCAGACTTCGCCCGGTTCCCTGGCAAGTTACGCCGACCTCATCGTGCGCACCTTCGCCCGCACCGTCGCCGCCAACGAGGGTGCCCGGGCCGGGGGCGCCGATGCCCCTGTCGGCGTGAACATCGGCATCGGTCAATAACCCTCACCCATTGCCCGCATATGTCCCGCACCGAGCCCACCGGGCTCTCCCTGAATACCCTGACCGCTTCCGCCACCCAACGCAAGTGGTTGGGGCTCAACCCCGTCATCAGTGGATTGATAGCCGGCACCGTGCTTCTGTTCACCACCGGAGCGGTGTTGCTGAACTTCCATCTGACCATGGTCAGCCAGGCGGAGGAAGCCATGAGGCAAGCCCTCCACCGCGCCGCCGCCGGTGCCTCCATGGCCGTGTCCCCGGATTTGCATGCCTCCTTCACTTCCCCGGATCAGGAAAATACACCGGAATATTTTGAGGCCACCCAACGCCTCGCCCGCCTGAAATTGGCTATGGAGGGACCGGATCAGTTCAAGTTTATATACACCTGCATCCTCAGGGATAACAAAGTCTATTTCATCCTGGACCCCACCCCCGCCGGCGACTCGGACGGAGACGGCGTGGATGACAAATCCCACATCATGCAGGAATACCCGGACGCCAGCCCGGAACTGCTCCTCGCCCTGCAAACCGGCCGCCCCACCGTGCCCCGCGAGCCCCGCACGGATCAATGGGGCACGTTCCTCAGCGCATACGCCCCCATCACGGACAACAACGGTGCCCTCATCGGCGTGGTTGGCGTGGACATGGAGCTTTCCGTATTCAACAAACGCCTCAACGCCATCACCTACTCCTCCATGGTCTCGGGCCTGGGCACCCTTTCCCTCTCCATCCTCGCCGGCATCGCCGTCTATTCCTATCAAAAACGGCTGCAGCGCATCATGCGCTCCCTCGTCGGCACCACGGAGGCCGCCCAGGCCGCCGACCGCGCCAAGAGCCGCTTCCTGGCCACCATGAGCCACGAAATCCGCACCCCCATGAACGGAGTCATCGGCATGACGGAACTCCTCCGCACCACTCCCCTGACGGAAACCCAGCGGGACTATCTCGACACCATCCACACCTCCGGCGAGAATCTCCTGACAGTTATCAATGACATCCTCGACTTCTCCAAAATCGAGGCCGGCTCCATGACCCTGGAGAGCACCCCCGTGGCCGTGGAGGCCATCCTCCGGGAAACCGTCAAGCTCTTCGACCCCCAGGCCCGCGGCAAGGGGCTTCAACTTGTGGCCACGCTGGAGGCCGGCACTCCCGCCCAGCTGATGACGGACCCCACCCGTCTGCGTCAAATCCTCATGAACCTGGTCAGCAATGCCGTCAAGTTCACCACCGGCGGCAGCGTTTCCCTCCGGGGCTCCGCCGCGCTCCTTCCTGACGGAAAACCCGGCATCCGCTTCGCCATCACGGACACCGGCATCGGCATCTCCGCCGAGCAACTGGCCCGCCTCTTCAAACCCTTTTCCCAGGGCGATTCCTCCACCACCCGGCAATTCGGCGGCACCGGACTGGGCCTTGTGATTTGCGAGCGGCTCTGCCGCGCCATGGGAGGAAGAATCCATGTGGACTCC
>JAQGPD010000633.1 GCA_028293305.1 Verrucomicrobiales bacterium
GGGGGTCAGGAGTTCTGTCAGGCGCTGGCGGGCGGCTTCGGCGTCCTCGGAGTCGGGGACATGAATGAATGGCAGGAACCTAACATGAACGACCGAGAATGGTTTGGGGATGAAAAAACGGTCCCACGACTTCAGGCGCCAGGCTTTTTCATACTCCACGGTGATCGGCACCACCGGCACCGCGCACAGCCGGGCGAGCTGGATGACGCCAGGCTGCATTTGATAGAGCGGACCGCGCGGACCGTCCGGGGTGATGCCGATGTAGTAGTTTTTCCGCAACAGCCGCCGGCACTCGATCATCGCCTGCGCTCCGCGCCGGGAGGAGGAGCCGCGCACCGCCTCCAGGCCGAACCGGCGCATCACCGAAGCCAGCATGGCTCCGTCCCGGCTGGCGCTGGTGAGGACTGCTGCCTTCCGGAATTTCCGCGTGTAGCGGGAATACAGGCTGGGGACGATGAGCATGCGGTTGTGCCAAAACATCCAGATCAGTCCATGCAGCGGCGGATTGGATAGGAGACCGGAGTCGTCCGTGACGCGCACGCGCAGGGTTTTGGTCAGGAGGCGGATGAATCCCCCCAGAAGAAACCCGAACACGCGCGGCTTGAACGCGGTGTCGGACTGGGCGGTGGCGGGGCGGAGCATGGGGGAGATTTGAATCGCGGAACGGCGGATGGACGGCGGGCGGTCAGAGCCAGCCGGTGGATTTCAAGGAAGCGGTGAGCTTCATCTGCCGCTCCAGCTGGGCGGCGTAGAGATCCTTCAGCGCCGGGTTCGGCAAGGCGCGGGTGGATTCATCCAAGCTGACGAGGCGGTCCGCGAGACTTGTCAGGGTGACTGCGGGATCCATGGATTTTTGCACCACATAGGCGGCCTGAAGCGCGGCTCCGAGACCGGCGCCTTCCGCCGTGGCCAGACTGACGACCGGCACGCCGAAGACATCCGCCACCACCTGGCGCCAGCCCGCGCTGCGGCTGCCGCCGCCGGTGAGCCGGATCTCGGTGGGAGTGACGCCGAGGGATTCGAAGCGCTTCAATCCATAGGCCAGACCGATGGTCACGCCCTCCACGGCGGCGCGCACGAGGTGGGCGGGGGTGAGGTTGTCGGTGCGCAGACCGTGCAGCACGCCGCTGCCGTTGGGCAGGTTGGGGGTGCGCTCGCCATTCAGATAGGGGAGGAATGTGAGACCATCCGCGCCGGCCGGAGCCGATATCAATTGCGCCTCCAGCGCGGCGTGATCATAACCAAAAAGTCCGCGCATGGCTTCGGTCAGGACCGTGACATTCATGGTGCACACCAGCGGCATCCATTGATCCGCGCTATCGCAAAAAGCCGCCACTTCCCCCTCGGGATCGATGACCGGCTTTCCGGCGCAGGCAAACAGGGTGCCGGAAGTTCCCAGCGAGGCGGTGACCACGCCGGGGCGGACATTGCCGGTGCCGATGGCTCCCATCATGTTATCGCCGCCGCCGGCGCTGACGACCACGCCTTCCGGCAAATCCCACTTCGCGCGCAGGTCTTCACGCAGCGTGCCGTGCGCGGCCAACGAGGAACCGAGCGGTGGAAGCAGCTCATGCACGCGGGGGTCGATGGCGTCGATCAGGCCACGATGCCATTCACGCGTCCTGACATTGAGCAGGCCGGTGCCGGAGGCGTCGCCGTATTCCATGCGCTTCACGCCGGTCAGGTGGAAATTCAGATAGTCGTGGGGCAGAAGCACCGACGCCGTGCGGGCGAAGTTTTCGGGTTCGTGGCGTTTCAGCCAGAGGATTTTGGACGCGGTGAATCCTGGCGGAATGGCGTTGCCTGCCTCCCGGATCAACCCGGCGGCTCCCCCGAAGGCATCGGCCAGGATTTTGCATTCCCCGGCGGTGGAGGTATCGCACCAAAGTTTGGCGGGACGCACCACTTCATCCTTCGCATCCAGCACCACGAGGCCATGCTGCTGACCGCTCACCCCGATCCCGCGGATCCCGCTGCGGCGGTCGCCGAGCTGGGCCAGGCAGGACTCGATGGTCAGGTCCACGGCGCGGGTCCAGTCCTGGGGATGCTGCTCCAAATGCCCCGGCGGCAAGCCGTCGATGCATTCGTATTTTTCCGAGGCGTGAGCCACGATGGCTCCGGTTTCAAAGTCCAGCACCACGGCTTTGGTGCTTTGGGTGCCGCTGTCGAGTCCGATGAATAGCATATTACGGTTGATTCAGGTTGGTGGTGGAAAAAGTCAGGAAATGATGGGGTTGTTTTGAAATGCGTCCCGTCCTCCGCCGGTTCTTATGGGGTCTTTCCGGAAAAAAATGGGAAGAATGCCGATCCGGATGCGAATTGTCAGGAAATATTCAGCAGGGCCGGAACTATTCCATCACATTCAGGCCGGGGAAAAGAGCGTCCTCGATTTGAACACATAGAATATGCAGCAGCACCTGGTGGGCTTCCTGGATATTCATCGTGGCCGGGGCCGGGACGATCAGCGGGATGTCCGCGAGGGCGGCTGCCTTTCCGCCGTCGCGGCCGAGAAGGGCGATGCTGCGGATGCCGGACTCGCGGGCGGCCTCCAGGGCGCGGAGGATGTTTTTGGAATTGCCGCTGGTGGTGAAGGCCACGAGGACGTCGCCTTCCTGGGCCAGGCCGGTGACCTGGCGGGCGAAGACTTCGTCGAAGGTGTAGTCATTCGCCGTGGCGGTCATGAAGGAGGCGTCGCCGGAAAGGTTCAGGGCCGGCAGGGCGCGGCGGTCCTTTTCAAGACGGCATAACAACTCCGTGGCGAGATGTCCACTTTCGGCGGCGCTGCCCCCATTGCCGCAACATAGGATTTTGCGGCCGGAAGCCAGGGCATCGGCCATGAGGAGGGACGCGGCGGAAACCGCATCCTCCAGCCCGCGGAGGCGGGTGATGGCGCTGAGACTTTGTTCGATGAGATAATTAAACGGGCGGGATGCCATCGTCGAAAGTAGGACGCCCGTCCCAGGTCACAAACGGAAAAGAGTGTGCCCGGCGGACCGGGCACACTCTGCATTTGTCAGGAAAAAGCGCGGGCTTTTTCCGAAGGACTAGCGGTCGGCGGGAGGAGGACCGCCGGGGCCTGGACGGCCGTCGCGGGGTGGCTTGCCTTCACCGCGGGGGCCACCTTCGGGGCGGGGGCCGCGGGGACGGCCGTCGCCGCCTTCCGCGCCTTTGTCGCCATCCGGACGGGGAGGCATGGTGGGACGGAGTTCCTCCTTGCTGATTTTTCCATCGGCATCCTTGTCGAGGGTTTTCAGGGCGGTCACGGCGTTGGCGATTTCCTCCGCGGAAAGCTCACCGTTTTTGTCGGCATCCAGAGCGGCGAGCAACGGTGGGACGGGACGGCGACCGCCATCCGGGCCGCCGGGGCCACCGCCGGGAGGACGACCGCCCGGAGGGTTGCCGCCGCCTTCGGGTTGGGCTTGGGCGATGATGGCGGTGGCGGCCATGGCGAGGGAGATGAGGAGTGTTTTCATAGGATTGTTTATGGGGTGGTTTGGGTTGTTTATTGGTTTGGTTAGTTCGCCAGGGGCTGGCTGGTCCGGTTGTCCGGTGTTGGTTGCCTGGTCTTCGGCGGGTTGTTGTTATTGGGTTGACGGTCCGGCCGGAGTGGCCGGTGTTGGAAGGCTTTCTTCCTCACAGTGATCACCATGACACCTGTTTGTGAAGTCTGTGTGTTCTCTGATCCGCTGAATTGTAAAGCAGGTGTAAATCCGGAGGGTCAGACCGGATTTCCGCCTGCCCCGACGGTCGGCGTGGCGGGCGCGGGGCAGGAGCGGCGGGCAGGAATAACTTGTCAGTCCCGACTGCCCGGAGTGATTTTCAGCGTCTCTGTCTTCCCGGCGCGCTGCACCTGGATTTCGGTTTCCTGACCGATTTTGAGAACGCCCATGACAAAGGTGTAGTCATAGATGTTTTTGATATCCTTGCCCGCCAACCTTACAATGACATCGCCAGCCATAACCCCGGCTTTGGCGGCCGGGCCGATGGCGCTGACGCCGCTGAGCTTCACGCCCTCGATTCCATCCTGTGAATAATCCGGCACCGTGCCGAGATACACCCGCATGCCGCCGCGGCCGCCTTCGTCAGGACGTTTCTGCTCCTTGTAAACCGGCACGTCCGCGCCCGTCGCCAGGCTGCGCGCGACGAGCCCCATGAAGCGCGTGACCTTGGCGATGCCGGGGTAATTGATCTTGTCCGCGGTGTCGGTGGGTTTGTGATAGTCCTCGTGCTGGCCGGTGAAGGCATTCAGGATGGGCACGCCGCGCACATAAAAGACCGAGGCATCGGTGGGCAAATAACAATCCTGCTGCGTTTGCAGCGGCAGGCCGGTCACGGCATTGCGGCGCTCGATTTCACCGGCCCACCAATCGCTGGAACCGAGCCCCTGGAGGATGAGGTTTTTATTGAAACGCCCTATCATGTCCATGTTGAGGTTGGCGCCCAGGAGAAGATTGAGTTTGGCGTTTTCGTCTTTGAAGACCTCCTTCGCCAGATCGCGGCACCAGGCGTTGGCGCCCAGCAGTCCGATCTCCTCGCCGGACCAGCCCGCGAAGATGACCTCGCGTTCCAATTTCAACCGGCCGGCCTGTTGTTCGGCGGCCATCCATTGGGCGATTTCCAAAACGCCGGCGACGCCCGAGGCGTTGTCGTCCGCGCCGTGGTGAATGTCCTCCGGCCGGGCACTCGTGTCCCGGGAAGTCGGTCCGCCGCCGGTGCCGAGATGGTCGATGTGCGCGCCGATCACCAGCGCCGGGGCGTGCGGGTTCAGGTTGGGCGCGGTGAGGCGGGCCAGCACGTTGCGGCCGCGTCGTTTTTCCTGATGGATATCCAACACCGCGCCGAGCTTCGCCGCTGGAATATCAAATCCCTGAACCTGCGTGCCGCCGTCCAGTTCCGTCTGCAAAGCCGCGAGATCCTTGCCCGCCGCGCGCAGCAGGGACGCCGCCGCCGCATCGGTTAGGGACAACGCCGCCAGGCCGCTCCCCGCCATGCTGGCGTCAAAGCTGAGAGGGACCAGCTGCTGCTGCACTTTCGACGAAGGACCACTGACGACGATGATCCCCCGCGCTCCTTTCTGGCGGGCTGTCAGGGCCTTGAAGCGAAGACTGGCGAAGCGGCCGAACCTAACGCGTTCCTCCTGACTGATGCCCTCCGGCAAATAGCGGAACAACATCACCCATTTGTCCTTCACATCGAGATGGAAGTAGGAGGAATAAGCCTCCGTGCGTTTGCCGGCGGCATCGACGCCCTCCGGGATTTCCATGCCATAGCCGGCGAAGACGACCGGCGCCGGATCCACCGTTCCCGTCGACGAAAATGTCAGGGGGATCCAGTCCTTCTCCACCGCCGCCGGGGGAAAACCCTCCACGCCACTAACCGTCAGGGAATTTCCCGGCCCCAGGGCCACACCTGCCGTGAAATCGAATCCATGGAAAAACGTCTCCCCGTCCCCGGCCGGCAGCAGGCCGAAGGATTTGAACATGCCGGCCGCGTAATCGGTGGCGAGCTGCTCCCCCGCCGTTCCTGTCAGGCGGCCCTGCAGTGTGTCCGAGGCCAGGTAGGCTATGTGTTTTTTGAAATCGTCCTCCGCAATGCCCGGTGTCAGGTCCGCGGCGGCGGGAGGCGGGATCGCGGCGGCGGCAGGGGCGGCAGGGGCGGTGGCGGCGTCCGCGGCCGGAGCGGTCAGGCCCAGCGACTTGCGGGCGGCGGCGTGATCCCAGTCCGCGATGAAAATCTGTGAGGCTTTTTCCGCGGTCCGGTTGCTGGTCCAGGCCAGTTGTTTTCCGTCAGGGGAGAAAACCGGCAGCCCGTCGAAGCCCGCGGTGTTGGTCACCCTGACAGGTTCCCCCTGCCCCGTGGCGGCGGCCATGTAGAGCTCGAAGTTGTCGAATCCGTGTTTGTTGGTCGTGAAAATAACATATTCTCCCGACGGGTGGAAATAAGGTGCCCACGACATGGCGCCCAGTTTTGTCAGGGGCTTCTGGTCGCTGCCGTCCATATTCATGGTCCACACCTCCGCGCGGTCCTCCTCCTCGGTGAACCGGCGCCAACAGATTTTCCTCCCATCCGCGCTGAAAAACGGCCCGCCGTCATACCCGCGGACATTGGTCAGGCGTTTCACCTCCGAGCCGTCGGCGCGCATGAGATAGATGTCCATGAGCCACGATTTCTGGCCGTCGAACTTCGCCTGCTCCTCCGGGGTCAGCGTCTCGGTGTAGGCGTGGCGGTTCGAGGCGAAGGCCACCCATTGCCCGTCCGGGCTGTAACTGCCCTCCGCGTCGTAGCCGCGTGTTTTTGTCAGGTTCACGGCATCCGTGCCATCGAGATTTCTGGCGTGGATATCAAAATGCTCATCATAGTCCCAGGAATAACGTTTTTGTTTTCCCTCCGCGCGGTCCTTGAGTTCGGCGGCCTGCAGGTCGGGGGAGGCCGGGTCCTCATGGGTGGACGCGAAGAGGAATTTTTTTCCGTCAGGATGCAGCCAGGCACAGGTGGTCTTGCCGGTGCCGTCGGAAAGGCGGCGGGTGTCGCCGGTTTCGAAGTCGAGCAGGTAAATCTGATAGAACGGATTGGCGGCATCGCGTTCGCTTTGAAAAATCAGGCGTTTGCCATCCGCGCTGAAATACCCTTCGCCGGCGCGCTTGCCTGAAAAGGTCAGTTGGCGCGTGCCGGTGACAAAGGCGTCCACGCCAGTGGCGGGGGCTTCCTGGGCGTCCACCACGGAAGGCAGGGCCGTCATTGAAAAAACAAGAGCCGCCGCCAGGGACGGAGCGGCGGTGCCACGGACGGAAAACAGGTTGCGGGTCATGCCTCCAATACGCCTTCCGCATGGCGCTCCGTCAACCAAACTGCTGGCCGGAGGATTCGCGTCGGAAGGTGGACCGGAATCGGATGCGCAGGGCGACCCGGTGACAGTTTTGTGACCTTGGCCTTCCAGAACTTGGTGGCGGGAATGACACGCCTCATTTTTATGACTTTTGCGCCAAATTATCGTTCTTTTGATCGGGAAATAGTCGAAAAAAGGTTTGTGGGAGTTTGATTAAGCTCGCATGATCGGGCGTCCACTTCTGTCCAAAATCCCCCGTATTAATACCATGAGTTCCTCCCGCGCCCTCCGACCGCTTACCATTCTTCTCGCTTTTGCCGGACTGGCAGCCCGACTTCCTGCTGCGACCATCACCAATTCAAGTTTCGAAACCGACACCAATTATGTCACCTGGCCCGGCTATCAAAGCGCCAATAACGGCGGCCTGATGACCGGCTGGACCAGCAGCAATGCCACCCGCACCGGCATCAACGCCTCGCCTCCGGTTTTCGTTCCGGCCAACACCAGCCCATTCGCCAACAACGGCGCTATTCCCAACGGGACCCAGGCGGCCTTCATCCAGGTGGCGACCGCGAATCCCAACGCCAGTCTTTCCAACACCATCACCGGCCTGACCGCCGGCCAGGTTTACCGCCTCACCTGGCGCATGGCCGCCCGGAATAACGGCACCGCCGCCAACCAAAAACCCAACGGCACCGTGACCGTCGGCACCACCAGTGTCAATTTCGGCACCGCCCCCGTGGATGCGGCGGGCACCTTCACTTCCGGATATCGCACGGGCGTGCTGACTTTCACCGCCACCGGTTCCACCGAAACCCTGACCGTCAGCGCCGGTCTGATCGCGGGGCAGACCGACTCCACCATGGTGATCGACGCATTTTCCGTGGCCGACGCCGTGGCCACCAAATGGACCACTAGCGCCTGGAGCAATGACGCCACCTCCGGCATCGTGTCCGGACTGAGCTACACCCACGCCTACTCGTTCGGCACCGCCGTGGGCGCCGTGGCCACCAATATCAATGGCGTCAACTTCAGCGCCGCAGCCGGTGGCAACCCCACCGTGGCCGGGTCCTTTTCCACCACCGGCTGGGTGAACCAACTGGACGACGCCACCAATAACATCACCACCGGAGGCAGCGCCGCGCTTGCCGACAGCATGCTCTACGGCGGCACCCAGTCCGCCCAGACCCTCACCCTGCAAGGCCTCACGGTAGGCACTCCCTACCGCCTGACCCTTTACGGCGTGGGCTGGGACGATGCCGGCACGCCGAACCGCACCATGCTCTTCGATGACGGCGCAAACGATCTTGTGATCCTGAACGAACAGCAATTCGGAATCGACAACGGCCTGCGCGTGGAGCTGGAATACACCCCGACCGCCACGTCGAAAACCTTCACGCTCAACCCCACCGGCACCCCCACGACGTTCCATCTGTATGGATTCGCCAATGCCTCCCTGGTCCCGGAAGTCTCCTCCTCCGCCGCCCTCGCGCTTGCCGCCCTTGGCCTGACCACCCGCCGCCGCCGCCGCTCCGTGTAAAGCCGCCCACAGAGTAGTCCGCACAGTCCTCTGTGCCGCCGCAGAGTAGTCCGCTCAGTCCTCTGAGCGGCAGCAGAGCATCGGCTTTTCCCAAAGCAAAGGTTTCCTCGCAGCATAGGTTGTTCCAACAGTGCTCTGCCAATGCTTCGGACCAATGAGTTGGGCCAGTGCTCTGCCGATGCTTCGGGCCAATGCTTTGAGTAACCGCAGCAGAGTGGTCCGCACAGTCCTCTGTGCGGCAGCAGAGCATCGGCTTTCCTCAAAGCCATGGCTTCAGCAAAGCATGGGTTGGTATTTCCAACAGTGCTTTGCAGATGCTTCGGACCAATGCTTGGGCCGATGCGTCGGGCCAATGCGTCGGGCCAATGCTTCGGGCCAATGCTTTGAGTAACCGCACAGAAGACTGTGCGGACCACTCTTTAACTATTTGTTAAGACTTGCCAATCTGACGTTTTTGTAAACAATGCTTGCCGAAAGCTTCCGCTCTCTGGCTTAATGGCTCAAACCCCCATGAGAATCGTCCCCCACCTCCTCATCGGACTTCTGGGCATCGCCTCCGCGAGCGCTTTTGACTCCGTCGTCATTATAAACGAAATCCACTACAATCCTGCCGCCGGTCAGCAGGAATTCGTGGAACTGCGCAATTTGAACGGCGTCGATATCAACCTCGGTCGCTGGCGGCTGAGTGGCGGGGCGGACTACACTTTTCCGGAAGGCACCATCATTCCCGGCCATGGCTATCTTGTTTTGGGAAATGTCGCGGGTGCCCTGGCTCCCTTCACCGGCGCGCTCAGCAACTCCGGCGAAACCCTGCGCCTGCGGAACCAAAACGACCGCATCATGGACGAGGTCACCTACAGCGACAGCGGGGATTGGCCCACTGGCGCGGATGGATCCGGCTTCACCCTCGCCCGCCGCACTTCGGACGCGAACCCCGACCCAACCTCCTGGACGTTCAGCCAGCAACCCGGCGGCACCCCCGGAAGTCTGAATTTCCTGACAGGAACTCCGGTGGACCGCACCCTGATCGCCAACGACACCGCCTGGAAATTTTACGATGCCGACACCGCCCCGCCTGCCTCCTGGGCCGCCGCCAATTTTGTCGACACCTCCTGGGCCACCGGCACCGCGAATTTCGGCACCGGCGGATCCTCCACTCCGTCCCTGACGGTCACCGCCAATCTGGTCGAGCGTTTCCGCGCCAGCGCCATCACCGGCGTCGCTGACGGGGGCGTGGTCGCCACCTGGGCGGACACCGCCACGGGCGACGGAGCCACCCAGAGCGGAGTCGCCGGCACCACCACTCCCACCCTCCGCCTCAACACCACTCCCACCGGCAAGGCCTCGGTCCGTTTTGACGGCAATGACCAGATCCGGACGACCATCCTGCCAGGAATCGCCCCGACCTCCGGTTTTTGTTATTGGATCGTGTTGAAGGCCAATGCCGCGCAGACCAGCGGATTCACCACGGACGGGTCCGGCAACTACATCTTCGACCGCACCCTCACCGCCGGCGGGGCCCCGCTGGTCTCCCTCAAAGCCGTGGGCGGCGCCTTCGGCCTGCAAAAACGTTATGACAACAACACCGGCCTCGGCGGCCCGGTCACTACCTCCCCCATCTCCCAGACCGCCTATCAAATCGTCACCGTCCGCCGCAACACCGCCGCCTCCCGCTGGGAAATGTGGGTGAATGGCGTGATGGAATCCACCGAGGCTGATTCCGGCGCGGCCCTGACACCCGACCCCATCCACATCGGCCGCTACTCCTCCGGCACCACCCAGGGCTTCATCGGCGATATCGCGGAAATCCTCATTTACAAGGACAGCCTCAGCGCCGGGGATTTCCAAGCGGTGGGAACCTATCTGGAATCGGAATACGGGCTCGATACCGCCTTCCCCGGCAGCGCGATCACCACCCCGCTTTCGGCCACTGCGCCCACGACTTATTTCCGCAGGACCTTCAACTATCCCGGCGTCGTTTCCCTGACCAGCCTCCGACTCGAAAACATCGGCGCGGACGGCTCGGTCTTTTACCTGAACGGCACGGAGATCCAACGCACGAATCTTCCCGCCGGAGCCGTCTCCCACACCACCCCCGCCAATGCGGACGTGCCTGCCCCGGCATCCACCGGCTACCTCACCGTTCCAGCCTCCGCCCTGGTCAACGGCACCAATGTCCTGGCCGTTTCCCTGCATCGCGCGGCCGGCAGCGCGGATTCGCTTTTCGACGCCTCCCTCGCGGCCACGGAGTCGCCGGAGGATCCCGCCCTTGCCCAAAAACTGGTCTTCAATGAAATCCCAGGTGCTCCCGATTTCCCCTTCTTTGTGGAAATC
>JAQGPD010000635.1 GCA_028293305.1 Verrucomicrobiales bacterium
GCGAGCACATCCGGCGGATCGTGGAGGCCACTCCCACCATCCAGGAGGCGGCACGGGTTTTGGGGATCGATGCCGCGACCATCTACCGGAAACGCCGCCGCACCGACAGCACGGATGCACCGCCGGAAGCTGGTTAGGGCCGGCTGCGGGAATGCCCCGGCGCGCCAAATTCCATCTTTGTCCAACACTCCCCAGAGAAGGAATCCAGCCACGGCTGCGGCCTGAAATGGCGACATCCGGAATGGGCCGACAACCGTCTTTCAAGGCGGGCGACCGTCCCAAAACAATGATATAGCGCCAAACCGGCGGGGCGGGGCACCAAGAACTCGCAGAAGCGTCCCGGCATCGCATGAACCTGTTCGTGGACTGGTGTTTTGCACCGAGGCTCCGGCCGCGGATTGCAAAATGCACTGCATTCCACAAAGGTTCCCCGTCGCGCGACGTGGCATGTCCCGTGCAGGGGATGCCGGAGCCTTTATCCCCCAGCCATGAAGACCGCCAAAGAACTCGTGCGACAATATTTCGAAGCTTATGACTCCGGTGACCGCCGGAAGGTGGAACCGCTTTTGTGTGAGGATTTCATCTTCACGGGGCCGGAGGACGACTACCTGGGCAAGCAGGAGTTTTTTGATAGGTGCTGGCCGGAGCCGGGCAGCCGCTATGTGCACCACCTGGGAAATATCTTTCAGATCGGCAATGAATATTGTGTCACCTATCAATGTCAGCCGCCCGTGGGCGACTCTTTTCATAACACTGAGTTCTTTCTCATCCAGGGCAACCGCATCCGCCAGATCGAAGTGCCCTTCGATCCCGGAAGCCCTGACCTGACCGACGCCGTCGCGGACGCTTCGGAGGATCCGGGCATGGATCCGGGCGAGGCCGGGATCCGCCAATTGCTGGAAGAAATGGCCAAGGCGTGGCGCGATAAAAATGCGGGAGCGCTGGCTGCGCTTTATCTGCCTGGAGCGCGGATTTTCGATCCCGGCGAGACGTGGCCCGGCGAGGCCGCGGACCAAGGCCGGAGAGGCGCCGCGGATTGGTTCCGGTCATTCAAAGGACGCCCGGACTATCAAATAAGCGCCTTGGAAATGACCTCCGGCGAGGAATCAGGTTTCTGTCACTATCACGTCAGGCTGCGCGGGCAATCCACGGAGTCCGGGCCATTGGAATTCCGCTGGCGTGTGACGCTGGGGTGCGTGAAAACGCCCGATGGATGGAGGGTCGCGCACAGCCACACCTCCATCCCCGCAGTGCTTCCGGATGATCCCCTGAAGTTTCGTCAGGGCCATCAGTGAGGCGTTATGGGGCCGGGATGACGGTTGCCTTGGAACCGAATCCGCTGTCCTGCTTGCCCATGATTGAACTCGACCTTCTCACGACCCATGCGGACCGGGCCTATCCGATTTTGGCCGGATTGGTGACCCCGCGCCCGATCGCCTGGGTGACCACTTTGAATGAGGACGGCAGCGTGAATGCGGCGCCTTTTTCTTTTTTCAATGTCTTCGGATCCGAGCCGCCATTGGTTATTTTCGCTCCCGGGGATCGCGATGATGGTTCGCCGAAAGACACCGCGCGGAATTGCCGGCGGACCGGGGAATTTGTTATCAATCTGGTGGATGAAGCCCTGGCGGAAGTCATGAACCGCACCGCCGCAGCGCTGCCTTATGGTGAAAGTGAAACCAAAAAGGAGAAGCTGGCGACCTCCCCCTCCAGCACGGTGGGGCCTCCGCGCATCAAGGCGGCGCCGGCGGCCTTCGAGTGCAACGTGCATTCCATCCAACAGATCGGCGAGAACCGGATCGTGCTGGGGATCGTGCACCGCGTTCATGTCAGGAACTCGCTTTACGATGCGAAAAACCAACGCATCCGCGGCGACAGATTCCATCCGGTGGGCCGCATGTCGGTGCCGGACTGGTATTGCAAAACCGGGGATATGTTTGAAATGAAGCGTCCGCGCTGACACTTCGCGTGACATGTTATTCCGCCGAAGCTTGCCCGCTTTTTCCGGAAAAACCCGCCGACTCCTCCGCCCCGCACTTGCAACCCCGGGCCGGATGAGGGAACATGTCCGCATGTTGGAAAGACTGCGATGCGGGGTCATCACCACAGGAGCCTTCCGGGCCTACCTGGCGCAGTGGCATGAGGACACGGAGGGCGGGAACTTCGGGCTGATCCCCCAATTGGATTATGTGAGATTCGCCGCCGGGGAACGGGCGGGACAGGCCTACGTAAGTTTGTTATGGCAACCGGTGAACAAGATGAAACCGCACGAGATTTTTGAAATCGGCGGGATCAAGGTCTTCCTTTCCAAAGCCACGCGCACCGCGCTGAAGGAGCATTGCCTGGACGCGAAAGGCGGGGCCATTTACGTCAAATGACCCCGCCGCCGGGACGTGCCGGCTTGGGTTTCCAAAGGTGTCAGGATCGGTCAGGATCCGTCAGGCCGGGTATTCGGCGATGACTTCGATCTCGACCATGGAATCCAGCGGAAGCTTGGCGACCTGCACGGTGCTGCGGGCGGGTTTGTGGTCGCCGAAGGCTGCGGCATACAGCGGATTCAGGGTGGGGAAGTCCGCCATATCCTTGAGAAAAACGGTGCATTTCACCACGTGATTCATGGTTAGGCCGGTCCCGGCGAGCAGGCCCTTCACATTGGCGAGGACCTGTTGGGTCTGGCCCGTGAAGTCCGTGGCTTCAATTTTTCCAGTCGCCGGATCGATGGGGATCTGGCCGGAGGCGAAGAGCAGATTTCCGGAACGGACGGCTTGGGAATAGGGGCCGATGGCGGCGGGAGCTTGGGAGGAATGTATAATATCCATGCCGCGACGATGGGCACAAGCGCGGCGGCGCGCAACGGTTTCCGCATCGAAGGAAAGGGCGCGGCAATTTCCGATTGTCCCGCCGGGCATGTCGGCACGAAGGGTAATTTATATGAGTGAACCATCCACGGACTCGACCCGCCGCCCCTGGTGGTGGCATCCGTTGGTGCCCTGCGCAATCGTCGCAGCGGCGCTGACAGCCATTGGCGATGCCTATCCATTGTCGCCGTTTCCCATGTATTCCAACATCGACACCAGTGCTGACATGCTGTTGGTGACGAATGAAAAAGACGAAGTTCTCCCCTTGTCCCGGCTCTTCAACAGCGGCTCCGCCCAGCTGAAAAAACGCTATGAAAAAGTGCTTCAAAAATCCGCCGGCACGCGTGACTACGAAAAAGCTTCCGAGGCCGAACGCCGTGCGGCGGGGGAGGCCTTTTTGAAGGACTTGTGGGCGGACCGGGACAAGGGCGACGTGGCCAAACTCGCGGCCCAGCCCGCCAGCCTGCGCCTGAAAATCCGGACCTTCACCATGCAGGGCACCAACTTCAGCGATAACATGACCTCCATCGCCGAATGGACGCCCGCTGTGGAAGGAGGTGCGCCTTGAACTTCATCAAATCACTTTTTCGCGGTGAGCGCATGACTTGGACGCCCGGCGAAACGCTCATCATGCGCGTGGCCTTTGCCGTGGTGATCATGGCCACCGGCATCATCTGGAATGCCGCCCAACTGCCGCTGCCCACCGAGGCTTTGAAGGAACCCAACGGCATCGCCCGCCTCCTGCCGTTGCGCTGGATGGCCGAGTCCTCCGTGCTGACCCTGGGCAAGCCCCTGGTGGCGGTGACGCTCTTGTTATATGCAGCGGGAGTGATGCCGGTCCTGACGCTTTTTCCGGCTTTGTTATACATGTTGGGAACGGGATCGCTCCGGAACTCCATGGGCGACATTTCCCACCATACGCAAATCGTGGCCATGGTGCTGCTGGCGCAATGGATTGTCTATCTCGTCGATGCCATCAAAAACAAGGCATGGATCCGTCCCACGGCCGGAGCTCAGGAACGCATCGTGTTCTGGTCCATCCTGATGATCGGCGCCAGTTACTTTGCGTCAGGAATCGTGAAGCTGAAGGCGTCCGATTTTATGTGGATCCAGCGCGTGCCCGCCTTGTCCGTGCAGGTTTTCAAAGCGGTGTGGTCCGCGAGTTACAGCACGGGGATGCCGGTTTCCGGATTCAAGGCCGAGACCGCGCCCTGGCTGATCGTGCATCATCCTCACCTGGCGCGCCTGTTCTTTGGCATCGGGCTGGTTTTGGAATTGCTAGGTTGGTTTATGGTCCTGAGCCGCAGGCATGCACGGTGGATCGGGCTCGGCCTCATCTCCATGCATATCGGCATCAGTCTTTTGATGGAGATTGAGTTTTGGAATCATATGCTGCTGGTCCTTATCTTCGCGGTCAATGTGCCAGGTTGGATCAAAGGCAAAAGCCAGGCCAAAGCCAATTCCGTTCCTACGGATGCCGCTGTCTCCTGATTTTGGAAATT
>JAQGPD010000636.1 GCA_028293305.1 Verrucomicrobiales bacterium
GTATTGAATGCCGGCCCCCAGCGTCTCGATGCCGCTGGCCGCGCCGGCATTCCCGCCATCATCGCGCCGGGTTGCCTGGACATGGTGAATTTCGGATCGCCGGATTCCGTTCCTGCCAGATTCTCCGACCGCTTGTTTTATCACCATAATCCGCAGGTCACCCTCATGCGCACCACGCCGGCGGAGAATGCCGAACTGGGCCGGATCCTTGCGGAAAAAATCAATGGCTACACCGCGCCCGTTACAGTGTTATTGCCCCAGGGCGGCATCAGCGTGGTTAGCGCGCCGGGCGGTCCGTTCCATGATGCGGCGGCCGACGATGCGCTTTTCGGTGCGCTGCGCGCCGGGCTGCGGAAGGACATTCCTATCAAGGAATACGATGGCAACGTGAACGAACCCGGCTTCGCCGCGGCGTGTGCCGAAGCGCTATTGGAGAACATCAAGCTCGCCGCCGCGGCGGCTTGATAGGGTGGTTTTCGATGAAGTTGGTCAGGTCCGGTCATGAGCGTGCGGCTGGGGCCTGGTGGACAGGATGTCCACCCTCCGATCGCACACCTGACCGGGGGGGCGACATTCTGTCGACCAGGCTTTCCTGACGAATGCCACGCCCGGCATTTCAGGGTAAGTTAAGACAAGTGGCCTCCGCATCTGAGTTGTCGGCATCCCATCGGCATCCTTCCAGCGTGGTTCCGCCTGATCAATCCACTTCACCAGCCAGCCGATAACCAATTCCCCTGACGGTCAAAATCCAGCGCGGGTGCTCCGGGTCCGGTTCGATTTTGGACCGGATGGCCGCGATGTAATTGTCCACGGAGCGGGTGGTCGGCCAAGCATTGTAGTCCCAGATGGCGTCCAAAAAAGTCTCGCGGCTGATGGGCTCGCCGCGGCGTTCCGCCAGGAGTTGCAGGATGCGCATTTCCCTGACATTCACGCTGAGTGGTTCCTTCCCGCGATGGGCGGTCATGGTTTTGAAATCGAAAACGATGGATCCCAAGGTCAGCGTTTGCGGGCCACTGGCGGCATTCGAGGCGCGGCGGAGCAGGGCGCGGACGCGGGCGGCCAGTTCCTTCATGCTGAATGGCTTAACCAGGTAGTCATCCGCTCCGGACTCCAGGCCCTCCACCCGGTCGTCCACCAGCGCCTTGGCCGTGAGCATGAGCACCGGCATGCCGCGCCCGCGACGCCGGAGTTCACGGCACAGCGCATAGCCATCCAGGCCGGGCAGCATGACATCCAGCAGGATCAGGTCCGGTTCCTCCGTGCAGGCTTTTTCCAGGCCGGCGGGTCCGTTCACCGCGCTGCTCGTGCGGAAGCCGAGGCCGCGCAGGGTTTCCTCCAGGGCGGTGCGCATGGCGGGTTCGTCCTCGATGATGAGAAGTCTTGGCATGTTAGGAAATTCAGAGGGGTGGATGCCAGGGGATTGTCAGGGTGAAACAGGATCCTTTGGGCATGGGATTTTTCACCGCGACCGTGCCGCCATGGCCGCCGGCAATGTGGGCGACGAGGCTGAGCCCGATGCCCGCGCCCTGGGTTTCGCGGCGCAGTTCATTGCCCAGCCGGTGAAAGCGTTCGAAAATCCTGACATGTTCCTCCGGCGGAATGCCCGGTCCTTCATCCGCGATGGACAGGCTCCAGCCGTGGGTTCCGCGATCTGTCAGGGTCACGGTGATGCGGCTGTTGTCCGGGCTGAATTTGAGGGCATTGTCCAACAGGTTCATCACCGCTTGTTGGATGGCCGGGGCGTCCAGTTCCGGAACCTGGGACAACGGCAGGCATTCCAGCCCGAGGCGGATCCCACGCGGCGCGGCGCGTGGCTCCAGCAGGGCCACGGTGTCGCGCAGCAGGGCGGGGAGATCGGTCTCCTCGAATTGATAGGTCTTTCTCCCGGACTCGATGCGTGCGAAATCCAACACATTTTCAATCAGTGAGGAAAGCCGCGCTCCCTCCTGAGCCAGCAGATGGTGGAAGGTGCGGGCGGCTTCTCCTTCCACCGTCCCGGCGGCGAGGGCTTCCGCCATGAGCCTGACAGAACCGATGGGCGCGCGGAGTTCGTGCGAGACGCTGGCGACGAATTGACTTTTCAGCAGGTGCAGCCGTTGCTCGCGCCGGAGCGCCCGGCGGCTCAGCCACAATCCGCCGCCAGCCGCCAATGTCGCCGTGCCGATGATGCCGGAGGCCCACCCGATTTCATTGCGGAGCGGGGCGTAAAGTTTGTCAGGATCCCCGGCTTCCGCCCGGACGCGGAGCAAGCCGCGGTATTCCGCCAACAGCCGGGCGCGTGGCGTGGCGGCGGCGGCGCGTTCCGGGTGCAGCGGCTGATCGCCCTTCCACAAAGTTAGGGTCATCCACGGGGGAAGCGCGGACAGCAACCCGGAGGCGGCGGGGTTTTTAAAGGCGGGATCGGGATCCGCCAGGAGAACTTCCCCGTTTTTCCGCCGCAAAAGCCAAAGCTGTCCGTCGTCCAACACCCATTCATCGCCATCCGCCGCCGGGCCGGGATGCCGCTCCACCAAGGCGCGGCGGAGTTCGGCGGCCTGCCATGCGTCCTGACTTTTCAAGAGGATCTCCGGCACCGGGCCCTTGCTTCCTGACAAGTCGCGCGCCCTGGCCAGGATGACGGGTGTGACGGCGGAGGGCCA
>JAQGPD010000017.1 GCA_028293305.1 Verrucomicrobiales bacterium
TGGCCGGCCATCGGGCCGCCGGTCAGCGTCAGCGGATAGCCGAGCCGTGACACGGTGGTGCCCGCATTGTTCGAATAAAACTCGAAATAGTAATTCAAGGCGGAGGTGGAGGGGTCAATAAAATTAACCTGATAATCCTCCATGATGTCCCGGCCGCGTGTCAGCGTGGACTGTCCGCCGATGACATAAGCGGAGTTGGCCAAGGCCGCCCATTGGTTATCGCTGGTCTTTTTGGCATCACCCACCACTGTCGCGCCAGGGAAGAGAGTGTCCAGCCGCGTGTGGGGTTCCACGGTATAAGGAGCCTCCTGCACATACGTCCCGCCTTCGATAATTCGAAATATAGTCGATGCAGCACCGGCGTTGCCCAAACTCAGAATCAGACTCAAGCCTCCCAGTAGGTAGGTGATTTTAGTATTTTTTATATTATTCATAAATAAGCTGATTACTTAACTTTTGCGTAATGCTCGATTCACCGGGGTTGATTTGAAATTATCATAATTTTGAAACTGTTCAAGAGATCTTTTTGTAAGTTCGATTGATTAGCATTCTCGGCGATCCGTTCAAATAATTCCCGACGGTCCGGAATTTTATGTAAACTCCTGAACAGTAATGCTTTACCCAAACCATTGTTGAGGCTGAAATTAATCCGTTCCCTGCCATGCCCACGCGGAGGGGATGCGCTTGCCAAGGGGTCCATCCCCGGTCTGGTGTGGCTATGCCGCCCCGGGAGCTCAATGATGTCCTCGATTTTTCCGTCGTGGATGAATCGGAGGATTGGATTGTGGTGGACAAACCCGCCCCCCTTCAGATCCATCCCTCCAAGCCGGGTGGTCCGCCGACGCTTTGGCATGGGCTGCGTGCCCTGCTGGCGTATGATTTGGCGAATGGGGCTGCGCTTTCCATCATCAACCGCTTGGACCGTGAGACGAGCGGCCTCGTTTTGATCGCCAAAAATCCCGCCTCCGCGCGGGCCATCAACAAGGCGATGATGCGCCGGGAAATCCGCAAGGAATATGCCGCCCTGGTCAGCGGCTGGCCGGAGCTGGATGAGTGGACCACGGAAGCCCCGATCCTGCGACGGGGGGATGTGGAGGACTCTCCGATCTATTTAATGCAAAAAGTCCATCCCGACGGAGCGCCCTGCCTGACGCATTTCCGGGTTTTGGAAAGGTTCACAGCGGAGACCACCGCCGGAAACAAATTCGCGCTCGTCGCCGCCGTGCCGCACACCGGCCGCATGCATCAGATCCGCGTCCATCTGCACCATAGCGGATTTCCCGTGGTGGGGGACAAGCTGTATGGTCCTGATCCGCAATGGTATCTGGAGCAGATCCGCCACGGTTGGACGCCGGAGGCCGCCGCTGCCTTGCTTTTCCCGCGCCAGGCATTGCATTCAGCCGTGCTGGGACTCACCCTGCCCGACCAGGAGCCGCTGCTGTGGCGGGCCCCATTGCCAGCGGAATGGCTGGCGCGGTTCCCCATGCTGAAAGCGCCCGCCGGTGAAAACGCCTCCGTCCAGCCTAACAGGAACCCCGGGGATTCCCGGCAGGTTTCCACACGCGGGCAGGACTGGAGCATTTTAAATAATGACGCAGCCAGCGTCCGACCCCAGAGGGGTTAAATCTTTATAGCCATAGTCACCCGTTAAATTTTAGCTCCGGAGGAGCGACATCCGGGTTCATCGGGAAAGAATATGGCGCTCCTCCGGAGCTCGATCTTTTTTCGAATGTGGGTGGCTATAAAGATTCCGGCCCTCAGGGCCGATATTGCATAGGCTTGGCGTCTACGGCATTAATTAAAATGCTCTAACGTGCTCACCATGGTTTGGTCCGCGGCCTGGCTGATCTGTCAGGCGTCGCGGCGTCCTCGGCGTCGGACTTTTCCTTGTCCTTGTAAAACAATATTCCGCGTTGTTTCAAATTGGTGACCAGGGAGACAAAATCCTTCCGCAGCGATTCGTCGTTCAGCAATGCATTCATCAATCCGTCGCCGGTCCTGGCGTCGCTGAGCAAGCCCTCCATCGCGGTCGCGGCCTGCTTCAGATTGACGGCGGCACTTTGCGTGCCTTTAAGCGCGGGACTGAGGTCGTTCATGGCTTTGTCCACCTTCCCCACCGCGCTGTCGGCCTTATTCAGCACTCCGTCCACCCGGCCGGAGGCATCATTCACCTTGGCCATGGCCTTGCGGAAATCGGCCAGGGCATCGCTCACCGCCGCGACGTTGGCATCGCTCATGAGACCATTGTCCAGCTTGTTGATGCTCTCGCGCAGTTCCTTCAGACCGGACGCGAAGTTGTTAAGATTGTCCTCGCTGAGCACGCCGTTGTTCAGCTTGCCCACAGTCACATTCAAGTCCCCCAGGCCGTTCCGCAGGTCACGCAGCACGACCATGATTTCATCCGTCAATTTGTTGGCGGTCGCCATGAGGTCGGGGGTGCCGGTGCCCTCTATCACGGTGTCGGGCTTGATGTATTCGCCGGTCAATTTGTCAGGAGGAACCTGGCCCACATCCAGCAAGGTGTCGCCCACCACCCCCACGGAGGTGATGCGCAACGGGCTGCCGAGGGGGATTTGAAACTCGGGATAAATCTCCAATTTGACCTGCACGCCCTTCAATCCGTCCACCAATTCCGGCGAGGTCACCACCTGCCCGATCGTCGCGCCGGCGCGTTTGACGGGCGCTCCCTTGATGAGGTTTTGGGCATCCAGGAAATTCACATACAAGGCATACGGTTTTCTCAACCGGTGCCGCAGACTGCCAAATTGAAAAATAAGGGACCCGAAGAGGACCATCCCCAACAGAACGAACACCCCTGCAATCAGGGTCGCGCGTTTGGATTTTTCGTCATTCATAGTGGGGGGAGGATTTGGGGGGAAAGATACAGGCAAATGCCCGTGGTTCAACTGCTCTCGCCGGAGCGGCCTTCGACAAATTGTTGGATGACATCATCCTTGCTGCTGAAAAGTTCCTCGGGGGTGCCGGAAAAATAAACCAGGCCTTCCCGCAAATAGATGACCTGATCCGCCACGGTTTTCAGGCTCTTCATGTCGTGCGTGACCACCACGGAGGTGATTCCGCGCCGTCTTTGAGTGCGGCGGATGAGGTGGTCGATGCTGTCCGCGACGACCGGATCCAGCCCGCTGGTGGGCTCGTCATAAAGCACGCACTGCGGATTCGTGATGATCGCACGGGCGAGGGCGGCGCGCTTGCGCATGCCGCCGCTGAGACTGCTGGGGAGCTTTTGCAAATGCTCGCCAAGGTCCACGGCTTCGAGGGTTTCCTTGACTTTCTGTCGGATTTTTTCCTTATCGCGCATGCCGGCCTCGACCAGGGGAAAGCCGACATTCTCCTCCACGGTGAGGCTGTCAAACAAGGCGCCATCCTGAAAAAGCAGCCCGATTTTCCGCCGGTGCTGCCCCAGATTCCGTTCGCTGAGCTTGGTGATTTCCACGCCATCCACCTCGATGCTGCCCGCGGTCGCGGGGATCAGGCCCATGACCAGTTTCAGAAAAACGCTCTTTCCCGTGCCGCTGCCGCCGATGATGGCCACGCCGCTGCCGCGCGCGATTTCCAAGGTCACGCCGCGCAGGATGTGCTGTTCCCCGATGGTTTTTGTCAGGTCCTTCACGCGGATGAAGGCGGGATCGGGGGAGGCGGGGGGAGGGGTGGCGCTCATACCGGTTCAGACGCGGGCCACCGGCCAGATGAAGTTCAGCGCAATGGTCAGGAAAAAATTCACCACCAGAATCGCCAGGGAGCTGATAACCACGGCGGCGGTGGTGCCCCTGCCCACCCCCACGGCACCCTGGCTGGCCCGCAGGCCCTGGTGGCAGGAAATCAGCACGATCAGAATCCCGAAAACCAATCCCTTGGTGACGCCGAACGCCATGTCCGTCAGGTCGGTGTTCTTTTCCAATTGATCCATATAAAAAGCTTCCGGCACTTTATATAACGTCACCACGATCATCTTCGACGCCCACATCCCGAACATGATGGATTCGGCAATCAGGATGGGCATGGAGGCGATCATCGCGATCATGCGCGGGGTGACCAGGTAGTCCACCGGGTGCACTCCCAGCGCGCGCAGGGCGTCCACCTGTTCGGTCACTTTCATGGTGCCGATCTCCGCCGCGATGGCCGCGCCGACGCGGCTGGTGAGCATGAGACCTGTCAGGACCGGCCCCAGCTCCCGGCACATCGCCAAGGCCACGATTCCGCCCACGACGGACTGGAAGCCGAGCTGGTTGAACTTGTAATAAACCTGCGCCGCGAAAACCGCCCCGGTGAAGGCGCCGGTGACGATGACTTGAAGCTGCGACCCGAAACCGATGGTCACCAGGTGATGAATGACCAGCTTCCAGCGCACGCGGTGGCGGGTGGCGGAAAGCGCCACTTCCCCCACCAACTGGGCAAGCTCCCCCAGGTGGCGGATCAGCTCCACCACCGGGCGTCCCAGCATTTGAAAAAATCCCGTCATTGCAGCCCCACCAGTGCCCATAAGTCACGAAACGGCAAGGGTTGCCCGCCAAAATCGTGTTTCATCCAATCTTATGGCAACAGCCCCGGAGGACCGCCGCGACGGGACCTCCCCGCATCCCGGCGGAACAGCCGGACCGGCATGCGGCAGGGAATGCTAACCTTTCCGGAAGGAATCCAGGGCCGGGTTCCCGCCCGGGGTCAGCGTGATGTTTTCCTCGTTCGCCGCGAGGTGATTGAGGCAATGCCAGACATCCTCCGGGTCCGCGGACAGGGTTTCGGCGAGGTCTCCCGCCGTGGTGGTTTTGCCGGAAGGCAGCCCCGCTTTCACGGCCCCGAGCAATTTCAAAAAATCGCCAGCCGCTTTTTTGCCGGCCTCGACGCCGGGTTGGTGATAGGCATTGATATTGACCAGGCTGGCATAAAAACCGACCGCCCGCTCGAAGGTGGCGATAAGCAGGCCGAGGGTGAATGCGTTCACCGTGGGGATGCTCAGGGTGATGCTCTCCCGCCCGCCTTCATGCAGCGCCCGTCGGGTGCCGCGCAGGAAACCCTGGAGATAATCCCCGCAGTTCACGCCGGGCTCCACTTCCAAAGCGGGACCCTCCTGGGCCTGACGCACCTCGATGAAGGTGGCGAAGAAATTGTTCACCCCATCGCGCAATTGCTGCACATAGGCGTGCTGATCCGTGGAGCCTTTATTGCCATAAACGGCGATGCCTTGATGGACAATATCGCCATTCAGATCGCGTTCCTTGCCCAGGGATTCCATGACGAGCTGCTGCAGATATTTACTCATCAGCACCAGGCGGTCTTTGTAAGGAAGGATCACCATATCCTTGGTGCCCTTGCCGCCACCGGCGTGATACCACATCAGGGCGATGAGCAGGGAGATATTCTGCGCCGGAGGCAGGCTGCGCGTTTTTTCATCCATCGCCGCCGCGCCCCCCAGGAAGGCGTCGATATCCACGCCCTGCAGGGTGGCGGGCACCAGACCCACTGTGTGCATAACGGAGGTGCGGCCGCCCACCCAGTCCTGCATGGGGAAGCGTTTGATGAAGCCCTCGGCGATGGCGTGATTGTCCATCTTGCTGCCCACCCCGGTGACGGCCACGGCGTGCGCGGCGAACTTCATTCCGGCGGCTTCGTAGGCGGCCTTGGCGGATAACATGCCGTTGCGCGTCTCGGCGGTGCCCCCGCTTTTGGAAATCACCACCGTCAGCGTGGTCGCGAGGCGGCTGCCGATTTTGGCCAGGACGCGCTGGATTCCGTCAGGATCCGTGTTGTCGAAAAAGTGCAATCCCATGGGCGCGTCCACGCCGGTCAGGGCTTCGGAGACCAGTTGCGGCCCGAGGGCGGACCCGCCGATGCCGATGACAAGGACGTCGGTGAATTTCGCGCCTTTTTCCGTCAGGATTTTTCCGGAATGCACTTCCGCCGCGAAGGCTTTGCTGCCGGCAATATCACTCTGAATCTGCTCCCGGATCCTCGCCGCGGGGGCCAGGCCCGGATTGCGCAACCAGTAATGACCGACCATGCGCTGCTCGTCCGGATTGGCGATGGCCCCGGCTTCCAGCGCCTGCATCTCCGTCAGCGCCTGGGCCGCGCGGGTGGCCATTTCCCCGAAAAACGTTTCCGGAACATTCATCCGGCTGATGTCCAGGGAAAGCCCCAGATCTTCATAGCGGACGAAGGATTGACTGAAATGGGACCAGGATACGGGAGAGGACATGATGTTGGGGGAGATGGCAGGCGGGAAGGATTTAAG
>JAQGPD010000041.1 GCA_028293305.1 Verrucomicrobiales bacterium
TATTCCAACGCCATCAGCTCCGGCGACCGCGGCACCGGCACCACCATCATGGTTGCCCGGAATCTGTTCCACAATCTGGATCACGCCATCAATCTGAAAGCCAATACGGGCACGCTTTTCGAGCACAACACTGTCGCGGATTTCCACCCCGACTTCAACTACACCGGCACCACCCTCGGCGGCTCCAGCTTCACCCAGGCGGTGAAATGCGCGGCCATCAATGTCTTCGTTCCGGAGGATGGCGCCAGCCCCACGCGCGGCGACGGCGGCTTCATGGCATACAATATTTTCAGCGGCCTGCCCCGCATTGTCAGTGGCGCGGACAGCCGGATCAATAACGGAACTCTTGTCAACGACGTCACCACCAAGTTGGAATTCGGCGGCAATCTGATCCACAACCTGACCACCACGGACCTGGGGCCTAACCACCCCGGCGGCGTGCTCAACCCCGCCTACGGTCCCAACATCGAAGGCGATCCGTTATTGAAAACCGACTTCGTGCCCGACTTCGGGTCCCCCGCTCTGGCCGGTGCGCCCAACGCGCTGGACTACGGCTGGGCGATCCCGGAATGGGCTTATATCATCAACACCCCTGACAAGATCAGCGTGGACACCGCGCCTTCGTTTTACGTGGGCGGCCCCGGCATTGTGCGCTTCAAATGGCGGTTGGACGGCGGAGCCTGGAGCAGTCCGGTGACCATCGGCACGGGCGGCATTTTCCCCCGCACCGGAGCCACCGTGCGGCAGTCTTTGGTCCAGCTGACCAATCTCGCTCCGGGCCCCCATCTCTTCGAAGTGCTGGGTCAGGACATGGCCGGCAATTGGCAGGATGCCGACCCCGCCGTGCTTTCCGGTCCGCAGGCCGCGCCCACCGCTTTCGGCTGGACCATCACCGCGCAGCCGCAGGTCCGCCTGAACGAAATCCTGGCCAACGGCGCGGCGGGCGCACCGGATTTCATCGAACTCGTGAACTTCGGCGGCACCGCCAATCTGGCCGGATGGCGCCTCACCGATTCCCCCGGAAAGCCCGGATACATTTTCCCCGCCGGCACCACTCTGGCCAATGAAACGGTGTTTTCCCTGACAGAAGCGCAGTCGGCCATCGGACTGGACAAGGACGGCGACCAGGTCCTGCTTTACGATGCCGCCGGCGTGCTGGTGGACCAGCTGACCTTCGGTCCGCAGGCCGCCGGATACAGCCTTGGACGCGATGCCGCCGGTGCCGCCTGGGTGCTCGGCCAGCCCACGCCGGGCGCCGGAAATCCCTCCGCGCCTTTGGTCAGGCTCGGCGATCCCGCGACCATCCGCATCAGCGAATGGTTCGCCGACAGCGCCGTGCTTTTCGGTGCGGACTGGGTGGAGCTTTCCAACCCCGGCTCCCTGCCCATCGCCCTGGACGGACTGTTCCTCAGCGACAGCGCGGCCACCGGAGCCACGCGCTATCCATTGCCGCCTTACAGCTTCATCGCGCCGGGTGGATTCACGGTTTTCAATCTGGACGGCACCTCCGGCGGCAACCATCTGGACTTCCAACTCGACGCGGAGCAGGAGGCGCTGACCCTGGATTTCGGCAGCCAACGTCTGGATTCCATTCTCTTCGGTCCCGGCATCCGCGATTTCTCCCAAAGCCGCACGCCGGTGGGCGGACCGACCTGGTCCATGCTCCCCAGCCGTGGTTTCGCCACCAACACCGCCGACCCCGCCTATCAAAACGCCCTGGCCATTCTCCGGTTCCTCCGCATCACCGAACTGATGTATAATCCCACCGGCGGCGGGGACAATGAATATGTGGAACTAACCAACACCGGCAACGTGCCCCTCGAGCTTGCCGGACTGCGGTTTGTGGAAGGCATTGATTTCACTTTCACCGCCCTGACCCTGGCCCCCGGAGCGCAGACGGTGGTCGTCGCCAACCGCACGGCTTTCCAAAACCGCTATGGCCTTTCCGTCCCCGTGGCCGGCACCTACACCGGCCGGCTGGACAATTCCGGCGAAACCCTGGCGCTGGCCCTGCCCGCCCCCTTCGAAGGCAACGTGCTTCGTTTCCGTTATGAATCGACCTGGCAATCCGCCGCGCAGGGCATGGGACGGAGTTTGCAGCTGCTGGTTTCCGCGACGTCCCCCTATGATTATGATGACCGTCTTTATTGGCAGGCCAGCCGCGTGGACCTTGGCTCGCCCGCGGGATTCAACGCACCGGCCCCCTTGGACTATCCAAACTGGACCGCTTTCTATTCCGTGCCCGGCGGCGTGGGATCGGATGAGGACGGCGATGGCATGATCAGTCTTTTGGAGTTCGCCTTGCGCAGCGATCCTCTCAAAAACTCGCCAGGCGACGGAGCCGACCGCGCTCCCGCCGTCGCCCTGCTGCCAGCGGGTCTGTCGCTTCAAGTCAGCCTCCCGGTCACCACGATGGCCGGCGGTCATGGCAGCCAGGGAATCACTTACACCTTCCAGGATTCCGACGATCTGACCACCTGGCGCGACCTCGCGGTCAAATCCCCCACCGTCGCCGACTGGACCCTCCTGACAACTCCGGCGGCCCTGGTGCAAGTCGCCGCGCCGGCCGGAAACAAAGTGGAAATCACCCTCACCGCCCCGCCCGCCGGATCCGGCGCCCCACGCAAATACCTGCGGCTGAAAACCTCCCTGACAAATTAAGGGCGCGCCCCGCCTTCACCCCCGCACCATGCCGCGCCGCCCGCCAGCGCCCGGTTGACGGCCACCCCTCCAGGAGTGGATAACTTGCGCCGCATGGACATCACCAAGGCTCTCATCACCGCCGCCGGAAAAAATCAGCGCACCCTGCCCCTGCAGTCCCTCGTGGACCGGGACGGCACCGGGAAAACCGCGCTCGCCATCATCATCGAGGAAATCCTCCACGCCGGAATCGAGCGCATCGGCATCGTGATCAGCCCCGGGGATGAACTGGCCTACCGCGCCGCCGCCGGCCCGCACGCCGCCCGCCTGACCTTCATCGAACAGAAGGAACCGCTCGGTTATGCCCACGCCATCCACTGCGCGGCGGACTTCTGCGGCGATGACGCCTTTTTGTTATTGGTGGGCGACCATCTCTACCTCAGCAGCACCGAAAAAGGCTGCGCCTGGCAGCTGGTCGAGACCGCCCGCGCGGAAAACTGCTCCGTCTCCGCCGTGCAATCCACCCACGAAAGCAAGCTGCCCTACTACGGCGCCGTCGGCGGCCAACTGGTCAGCGCCGCCCGCCGGCTCTATCAGGTCGAGGCCGTTCTGGAAAAACCCACGCCCACCGAAGCCGAGCAGAAACTCGTCGTCCCGGGACTGCGCGCCGGGTATTATCTGTGCTTCTTCGGCATGCACGTCCTGACACCTTCCGTGCACCGCCACCTCACCGCCATGTTCAAGGCCGGCGGCACCGTGAACCTCCGTCACGCCCTTTCCGCCCTCGCCGCCCAGGAACGTTATCTCGCCTGCGAACTCGAGGGCCGCCGCTACGACTTCGGCGTGAAATACGGCCTGCTCAACGCCCAGCTCGCCCTCTCCCTGGCCGGAACCGACCGCGACGAAGTGCTCCGGAACATCGTGGAACTCCTGGCGACCAAAGGAAAATAGCCGGCCAGGAAAAAAGCCGCCTATTTGTCAGGCCCCCTTGCGGCTCCAGGCGCCGTGGGCCTCGGACTTGCTGCGCGCCTCCTCCTCCAACAACAATTTTTGGAACCCGGCCGCCGTCTCGCCGCCGGGTTGGTCGCGATCGCAGGGCACGATCCTGGCCAATCCGTAACGCACCAGCCACTGCGCGAGATTGGTCAGGCTTCCGTCAGGGGATTTGTCAGGATCCCTGAGGTAGATGAAAGCCTGGTAGGCATCCTCATCCGGATTTTTCTCCCAGCGGGTGACCACGCGGAAGCGGTTCGCGCGGAGCAGGCCCACGCTGAAATCCCGGGCTTCCAATCCCAGGGCCCGCAACGGTTCCTCGCTGTCGAAGTTGAAATAACCGGCCATCGCGCGGGCCGCCTCCGGTTGACCGCCGTCGGTTTCCACGGTGTCCACAAAATAGAGGCAGAAGCGGTGGGTGCCCTCCGGACTCCTGACCAGGAAAGTATCCCCGTCATTCCCGGGATCGTCCACCAGAGTGACCTCCGTAAGCACTTGATAGTCAGCGAGTGGCTGCCCTTCCGCATTGAGTGGCAGCGAGGGCTGGGGCGGCGCGCCCGTGTCCGGTTCCGTGGCCGCCTGCGAGGTGCCCGAGGGCGGGGTCACCGGCGCGGGAGGGGCGGACTGGGTGGCGGTTTCCCGGCGCGCGGTGGCGGTGCGGGTTAAAATCCAGCCGACAAAAAAAAGTGCCAGCAAAAGAATGCCGGTGGCAAACAAGGTGAACCGCGTGCTTTTATCCTGAATCATGGGTCGTGGGGGAATTCGACAGCCGTCACAGTGCGGACTCCCGCGCCCCGCGCAACGCCTTTTGTCCCAACATTCAAGCCCCCTTCCCCCGACCATGACCGACTGGCAGCACCAATACCAATCCGGCGAAACCCCTTGGGACCGCGGCTCGCCCGCCCCCGCGCTGGTGCAATACCTGGCCACCAATCCCATGACCGGCCGCGTGCTCGTCCCGGGCTGCGGCACGGGGCAGGATGTCCGCGTGCTGGCGCTTTCCGGCGCGGAGGTCCTGGGATTGGACATCGCGCCCGCCGCCGTGGAGCGCGCCCGCCGATTCCTCGCGGGCACTCCGCGGGCGGAAGTCGCGGTGGGTGATTTGTTCGCCGACTGCGCGATGCCGCCCCTGGCGGGCAGCTTCGACCTCGTGTGGGAACATACTTGTTATTGCGCCATCCCCGTGGAGCGCCGCCCGGATTACGTGGAAGCCGTGGCCCATGCGCTGAAACCCGGCGGTTCGCTGTTGGGTGTTTTTTATCTGAATCCCTGGGACGAGGGCGAGGACCAGGACCAGGGCCCACCCTTCGGCACCGGTCTGGACGCCCTTTGCCAAATGCTGGCACCGCGATTCGACCTCATCAAAGGCTGGCGTCCGGAAGTCGCCCATCCCGGCCGCGAAGGCAAGGAATGGTGCGGGCATTTCATGAAACGTTAGGCCAGCTCAGGCCCGGCAGTCCGTTTTCCAGTCGGCTGGCACAGGAAAAACCGGGGCGCCCGGGGCGACTTCCAAAGTCGGGTCCCCAACAAAGGACCGCGACTTTGTAAGTCGCCCCGGAGCATCAGCAAAGCCCCAGCCAACACACCAAGGCAGAAGCACGTCCCTCACGTGCGGAAGGCTCTGGAAAAACCGAGGCGGCCGGGGCGACTT
>JAQGPD010000050.1 GCA_028293305.1 Verrucomicrobiales bacterium
CCGCGGGCAGTCCGGCGAATAATGTCAGGGCCACAAACGCCCGGCGCAATGTTGAAAACATAAAATTGAAAAAGTGATCGTTGAAATCAGAAAGTATAACCAAACATCCCGCCCACGGTCCAGCCACCCGGATCCACGCTGAAGCGGGACGGCCCCACCTCCTCCGTGAGGGTGCGGCTCCAGTCATGACTGCCAAATCCCGTGAAGGAAATCCGGCTGGTCAGGGCCACCCGCGCCGCGGCTTGAAGGAAAATTCCGGGCAGCACTTCGGTTCCGGAGGCCCGGTCCGCCCAACGCCGATAGGTCCGCGCGGGACCTCCGTCTTTCCTGACATAAAGGATTTCGGTGTGCGAGGCGGACCAGTCCGCGATGTTGACGGAAAGCCCGCTGCCGACGGAAAAATCCACCCGCCCGAGCCGTCCCGTCAGGGTGGGACCGAAGGCCAGCCGATGCAGCTGGACGTCCAAGCTTTCATGGATCCTGTTGAAAAAGTGGACACCGCTCCGGTCGAATACGCCGCCATTGCCGAAATCCCGCGAAGTCGGACGATTGTAAACCAACGGCCCCGGACCCTCATACGAGCCGGCATAGGGGCTGTCTGGAATTTGCACGCCGTCCAAAACATAACGGTCCATCACGGTCACCGCCTGACTGGTCTGCTGCTGGAACGCCGAAAATCCGGACGAACTCTGACTGCCGTCGAAGCCCAAAAACGAATATTGAAAGGAGGCACCCGCGCTCCACCGGGGATGAAAATCATACTCCACATCAAGCTGGATCACCGGCACCCCGCCATCCCCGTCCGTTTGCCAGGAACCGGCATCGCGGTCGGACGAACGGCTGGAATTCCGCGTGAAGGAATCGCCCGAGCCTTGGAATTGCAGCGTGCCTCCGCCCTCGTCCGTGAGCTGGCCCTCATTTTCATAGCCCCAAAACCACGTGCTGCCATCATTGGCGGTGCCGCCATCCTGGTTCACAAATCCATCCCGGTATTGCCGGTCCGCATATTCCGTGGCGCTCCCGACCGTGGAGTGCCTACGCCCCAAGGCTGTGGCCAAGAACGGCAACTTCAGTCCTCCGGAACGGGAACCCGTGGTGAATTCCACGTCCCCGATCGTGCGATATCCCGCTCCCGCGCTGACCCTGAAATGCCATCGGCCGGGCGCTTCCGCCATGCCGGGCGACGGGGGAACGGCCAGGGGAGCCTTGCCATCACCCGCGATCGCGGAGGAAGCGGATAGGAGGAGAGTTCCGGCAAGGGGCAGAAAACAAAAATTCACGGGCTTCATAGGAACAAACTGAGGGCAAATGGCAGCGGAAACAGAACAACGCGCATGTTTCTTTCCTCCGACGGTGCGGGCGGGACCGAAAGAAATTTGGGGCATCGTTCCGGTGGGAGGGAGCCGGACTTTGACAGGGTTGGACGGCCGCCAACCCTAGCGGCCAGCGATTTTGCGGCAAGTATTTATTTAACGTAAAATTCCACCCGCTTTAACGTTTCCCGCCAGTCTTCCCGGCTTCCTGGCAAGCCGATTTCAGATTCAAAACCACAGCCTTCACTCCAGAGTTCCACCCTTTTCGGACCGTGCCTCAGCGCCTGATCACCCGGAAAAATCGTCGCCCGGCCGTGGCGAAAAGCGGGTCCCGGAACTCCCCCGCCAGCGGGGGGCCGGGCACGATGGTCACGGCGGTGCTGCTCCCTCCGGCGACGATTGTCCCCAGATTGGCCCAGGCCCCACTGCCAGGAGTAGCGCTTGCCTGGACTTCGTAGGTGGCGCCCGCCGTGGACCGGAAAGTGATCCGGGCCTGCCGCGGAGCTTCTGTCAGGATGGACGAATCCAGCAATTCCAACAACGGCGGATCCGGCGGAATGGGAATCTGAAAATCCCGGATCACCGCCATGTGCTGCATGTTGGTGGCAACGCTGTCGGTGGCCAATGCGGGGGAAATTTCGCTGATGGGCACATACTCGCGCGTGTCGGCGACCAGCCCATTCGGAAAGGTGGATGCGCCGATGACGGTGGCGGTTTGCAGGGCGTGCAAACCATTTCCGGCATACACGCCGTCGTAGGGTTTCACCCTGGCAAGATTGGTGTTGCTGTTATTTTTCCGGTCCACCGGCCAGGCGGTGCCTATGGTCACCAGTTGACCCAGGGTGTTCAATGCCGTTTCCGTGCGCGAGTCGGAATTGAAGTCGCCACCAATCACCAGATAATCCGTGGCCCGCGCATTATTGTTGGCGGTGTAATAACTATCGATGAAAGCAACCAGAAGGGACGCCTCATTCGGCCGCTGGCCGTCCGTGGTCGGCAGGTGCACACTGACCGCCAACAATTCCCGGTCGCCCGGAATGTCGATGCGGGCGTAGGCAAAATCCCGCTCCGCGACGGGCGAGGCCCATTCGCCGGACTCCAGAATGGGAAACCGGCTGATGATTCCGTTGGGTATGCTGCCCGGCCCTCCCTCCCGGTAATATTGATAGGACGGCCCGCAGGCGGCGTCCACCATCCCGCGCAGATCGGCGGCGGTGTTGGCGCCATAATTGAATTCCTGGATCAGCACAATATCCGGCTTTGTCCCCTTCAAAATCCGGATGCCATGCCCGGGATCGTAGGACTGCGTGTTTCCACTGCTGATGTTGGCGGCGGCGATGCGGATGCGCTGGGCAGCCGCGGGACCACCGGAAAAACCGGGCCCCGCCAGCACCAACGCCAGCGCCGGCGCCAAACCCAAGCCGGAGTTTCGGCCATGGAGGTTGGGCGATCGGCGGCGGCGGAGGAACGGGAGTCGGAGGAAAAGGCCGAGGCGAAGGCGAAGGCGAAGGCGAAGGCCAGGTGGGGAAAGCCGTGAGGGCCGGAAATTTGAAAATCGGATCATGAAGCGGGCCGCGCGGGAGGGGTAGCCCGCACGCTTCCGCAGAAGTCATGCCTTTTTCCCAACGTCAGGGCAAATGCCATTTCCGCCACAACCAACCGCGCCCCGCGTGCCCGGGGAGCACACGCGCCCCGCGTGTCCGGGGAGCACACGCGCCCCGCGTGTCGTTTCCGGCGCCCCCGCCGGAAACTTGAAAAAACCGGCGAAGCCGCACTTCCCCTCCTCCCCGATACCCCCCAACTCCCCCTCCCCCTCCCCACAAATCCGCCACAATAACGCCTTTTCCATAACATTTTCCCCGCAACTCTTTTCCGATAACACTTTCCGCTCAACATCCAACCCGCCAATTCACCGTTGTGCCAAAATGATCAGCGGCTGCGCCGGGATTTTTAAAGTGTCCCGCGGGGGCGCGGGCCACGACACGCGGGGCGCG
>JAQGPD010000070.1 GCA_028293305.1 Verrucomicrobiales bacterium
AACCACGGAATCCCGGCCAACCGGATCTCCGGCAGGGTCCACCCGAGGCGCGAGATCAGGGCATCAAGCAATAGCAGCAGAAAAATAACCGGCAAAATCCATCCCCGCAAATCAGTCAGGCTGGCGATGGGCGGGCTTTGCCAGGCGGTGGCGAAATCAAGCAACTCACGGCCTCCGGAAGCGGCGGACGTTTGGCGCAATTCCTCCTGGCGCAGCGGATCGAAAGTCCATTCCGCCAGCGAACCGATGGACAGCGGCCCGAAGGGAATAACATGAGTTCCGGCCTGGATGCCTCCACGCACGACCGAGCCCTCCTCCAATGTCAGGGTGGCGCGGTAGTTTCCGGGCGAGATCCGTTGCCACGCGGGATCCGGCACCGGATCGGCGCGTTGGCCCTGCGCCAAGGCGATGCGTGGCGGGGTTTCGGTGAAAATCTGATCCCACGATCCGCCTTCATAAAACAAATCCAGCGTGAGGTCGGTGCCGCGGATCTCGTGCCGCAGTCCCAAACCCGGGGGGAGGGGCTGACCCATGAGCCATCTTGTCAGGGTCTGCGCGAAGTCCCCATATTTCGGCCACGCCCGGACCCGGTCTGAAAACTCGCCGCCCAGGGGAAAACTGACGGCGGCGGTGCGCCCGCTGCCCCGCTGTCCCCACGCGACGAGCGGGGCCGTGAACTCATCCTGACTGATCAAACCCTGGGAAGCCCAGTCCTTCCGGTAGCTGAGATTATAGCCGTCCACCTCAGTCAGCCAATCCAGCGGCCGGGCCGCGATTTCCGTCCAGAGCCCGCTGGGCGTGGCGGGCACGGGATCTCTGACAAAGGCGCTGCGGGCGATGGCGACGGTTTCCGCCGTGAACACATTCGGCAGATCCTCCGCGCGGTCGGTGAAGAAAATCCGTCCGTTGCCGCGCGTCGCCACATCACGCAGAAACGCGGCGTCGCTGTCCCCCGGCGTTCCCAGCGCGATCACGCTGACCGATCCGCCCTGGGCGGTGATATCTGTCAGGAGCCGGATGTAATCCTCGGGTTGCTCGGCATCCGCGGCGTCCGCGAAAAGGATGATATGGCGGGTGCCGTAGGGGGTGTCCTTCAGTTGGGCCCAGCCGGCCTTCAGGCCATTGTAGACAAAAATCCCGCCCCCCTCGCTGCGGACGCGGCGGACTTTCGACTGCATATTCTCACGCACGGCGTCGCTGGAGATTTGTTGGAGCGGCACCACTTCATGGGCCTCGCTGTCCACGGCCAGCACCCCCACCATGTCCTGGTATCCGAGCAACTCGATGGACCGCGCCGCCCCCTCGTTAGCCAGATCCATCTTCGTGCCGCCGCCCGCCGGAGCGGCCATGCTGCCGGAGCGGTCCATGACGATGACCATGGCGGCGGCGAGCTTTTTCTGGTCCTTTTTCAACTCCATGGAAACGGGCAATAGCTCCCCGACGCCGGACCTGAAATAACCACCCGCGCCAAAACTTTTTTTCCCGCCGGCCATGAGCAGTCCGCCACCCTGACTGTTCACAAAAAATGTCAGGGAGGACAGGAAATCGGACGGGATATCCCACGCGGGAATGTTGTTCAGCAGCACCGCCCGGCAGCCCGCGAGTTGCCCGGACTGCAGGGTGGCGGGATCGCGGACGGTCTCGACTTCAAATCCCTGGCCGGTCAAAACCGCTTCCATGGGGTCCGGTTCATAGCGGGTGATCAGTAACAAACGAGGGCCGCCGGTGATCTCGATCCAGTTTTCATAACGGTTATTCCCGGCGTGGGCGTCATCGGTCGGCAGGATCCTGGCCTCATAGCGGAACGCGCCGCCGACTGCCGAGCGGTCGGTGAAGCGGGCGGTGCCGCGGCCGGCGGTGAGCACGACCTCGGAGTCGGTCAGCTTTTGGTTATTCCGGAAAACTGTCAGGGGGACCGGACCATCCCTGGGGCCCGTGACCTCGATCTCCATGAGAAAAGGCTCGGAGATTTGAGCGCGGGGAGGAAGTGTCAGGCGGCGGATGCGGAAGTCATTTCCGATGGCCTCGGGATTCAGGCGATAGTCGAGCGGGGTGCCCGCTTTGACGAGTTTTTCGGCGATGTCCACCATGGGCTCCGTGCTGAATCCGTCCGTGAAGACCAGCAGGCGGGCGGGCCGGTCCGGTGTTTTCAAAGCCAGCACGTGCTCCACCGCCTGGGCGGTCCGGGTGAGGCTGCGGCTGCCGGTGTATGGGCCGCCGGCATTCGTGGCCTGCGGGACGACCTCGGCGGCATAGTCCACGAAGTGCAGGCGGTCATTGCGCTTCGGCTTGGCATTTTCCAAAAGGCGGCGCCACTCCGGCAGGTTCCGGTCGATGAATGGACCGGTGCTGTCCGACCGGTCCAGCAGGACCCAGAGATCCATCCCACCGTCGTTCCGTTTCCATTGCGGGCGCATGAGAAGGAGGACGGTGAGCAACACCAGGGCGGCACGGAGAGGGCGCTGCAACTGCAGGCCGCGCCAGGTCCAGCCGGCCAGGATCAGGATGGGCAGCAACGCCAACCATGCGGGGTCGCGGAAAATCATGCGCGGAGTCTAACCGCGACCGTCGGAGGAAAAAGGGGAATTTAAATTGCCCCCGCGGACGGGCGGCGCGGCGCGGACGATGCGCGTGACAGCGGCGGATTTCTTTTATAACGTCGGCCATGGATCAATTGAACGGCACGGTGGAACGGGTGACTTTTCATACGGAGGATACTGGTTACTCCGTATTGAAAGTCCGCGTGAAGGGACGCCATGAGCCGGTGACCCTGACAGGCCGGGTGCCGCTGATCCATGAGGGCGAAGTGATAGCGGCCGAGGGGGAATGGGTGAATGTGGCGGAATATGGCCGGCAGTTCAAAGCGGACCGCATCGAGACCACCGCTCCGAACTCAAAGGAAGGCATCGAGAAATACCTCGCCAGCGGAATGATAGGAGGCATCGGGCCGGTGTATGCGAAAAAGCTGGTGGAGAAATTCGGTGAGGAAGTGTTCGAAGTGATAGAACAGAACAGCGCCCGCCTGCAGGAGGTGCCAGGGGTGGGCAAGAAGCGGCGGCTGGAAATCAAGTCCAGCTGGGAGAAGCAAAAATCCGTCAGGGAGATCATGGTTTTCCTGCACCGGCATGGGATCAGCACCGGCAAGGCGGTGAAGATTTTCAAACAA
>JAQGPD010000086.1 GCA_028293305.1 Verrucomicrobiales bacterium
ATACTGGGTGGCCTGCACGCCTTCCCATGCCTATCAATTCACGTTCTGGTCCCCATGGACGGACCGGGTGTCATTGACGGCGGACGCGGAGGCATGGATGAACTCCTTCCGGCAGCTCAGCGTTGAAAAAAACATGGAGGCCCAACGGGCTTGCGAGGATGGGGAATTCCCCGCGGATGGCTTCGCTCTGCGGGGCCTGGCCGGGGCCGGGTGGGTTCATAACAACTCCGGCGTCTTCGCGGACAGTGAGGTCGCCATCCTCAAAAACGCCAACGGATTCAGCCTGAAATGCTATCCCCTGCCGGCGAATGTCAAAGTCCGCCCGGCGGAGCTCGACGCGATCCTGCTGAAGACTCAGGAGGTGACGGAGCAGGAAAAAACCAATAGCCCGAAGCCAGTCACCAAGGATGGAATCGAGGGGAGGCTGTATGAATTCGACCGGAAAATCGACAACCATGACTATCATTTCAAAGTGCGCATTTTCCAACAACCCGCGATGGCCCACCTGGTGGTCACCTGGGGCTTTAAAAAAACCCCCGAGCGTGAACGCGATGAATCCCTCGCCTACTTCCACCTGTCCGCGCCCGACCCGAAAAGCCCCGCCCGGTTCCTGACACAGGATTGGAAAAAAGCGCGGGCGTTTTTCCACAATGACCTCGGCATCGCCCACTATCGCCGCCAGGACTACCGGGATGCGGCGTCGCTGTTTCACGAGGCCGCGCGGCTGCTTGATACCGACGACTCCATCGCGGGGAATCTGGTGGACGCCGTCGAGATGCAGGGGAAAGCCGGCGAGGCCTTGGAAATCATCTTCAAGGAATTCACGGACGCCATGCGCGCCAACGTCAGCATCCGCGCCCGGCAGGCTTCGCTGCAGGCCAGGACCGGCCAGGCGGACGCGGCGCTGACAACGTGGAAGGCGCTTTTCGCCGATGACTATCAAAACGAGGATCACCTCCTGGCGTGGATCAATTTGTTGTTGGACAATAACAAGCCCGCCGATGCCCTGCGCGCCGTGGAGACTTACGGCGACCGGCATCCGTCGAAAAAACTGGACCGCTGGACGGCATCGGTCCTGGCCCGGAACGACCGCTTTGACGATGCCTTCAAAAAGTTGGAGACCCAAATCTCGACCACGCCGCCGGATGTCGACGGGCTTTATTTATTGGGTGAATTGCAAAATGAAGCGGGACGTTATGAGGACGCGGAAAAAACCGCCACCCGGCTCCTGGCCGCCGGCGAGGACACCGCCCGCACCCACGTGCTGAGGGGCTGGAGCGAGTGGCACCGCAAGGCATGGAAAGCCGCCCACGAATCCTTCACCAAGGCATCCGGAAAATCCCCCGAGGACAGCACGATCAAGGAAGCCCTGGCCATGTCCGCCGGCGCGCTGGGTCAGGGCGGGGCCGACCTATCAAAGACGCCGCTCGATCCTGTCGCCATTCCAAAACGGGTGGAGGACGCCCTCGACGCCCTCCCGGAACTCCCCGCGGAACTCGCCCAGGGCCATGGCGCGACCTACGCCCGCCGCGTGACGGGAATTTTCTATCAATCCGGAAAACCTGTCAGGGTCACGCAATATTACAAAGTCAAAATCCTCGACCAAACCGGCCTGGAGTCCTTCAGCACGATGTCGCAATCCTTCGAGCCGGCTTCCGAGAAAGTTTACGTGAACCGGCTGATCGTGAAGGACGAGACCGGAAAAGTCATCCAGGAGGGCTCGAACGCGGATGCCTATGCCACGGGCGAAACGGGCGATCTCGCCACCGGCGCGCAGATCATGCGCATCCCCGTTCCCGGGCTGCGGCGCGGGTGCACCCTGGAAGTCGCGATCACGGTCGAGGACAAAAGCAAATCCACCAAACCGCCCTTCCGCCGCGACCTCATGGTGTCCGGTTTCCCCGCCGCCGCCCGCGCCTGGTTCGTGCAGGGCGACACCTCCGCCATGAAGTTTTCGGCCCAGGGCGGACTGAAACCCGTGGACGGCGAGGGCTTCCGCGCTTTTGTTATCGGAGGCACCCGGGCCTATCAGCGCGAGCCGCTCTCCGCCCCCTTGGAGGACTGGAATCCCGTCATCGTCGCCGGCCCGGCGGGCGGCGATTGGAAGGAGCTTTCCGCGGACTATCTTAAACGCCTCGAGGATCGACTGGAGCCGGATGAGGCCACCAAGGCGCTCGCCGACAGAATCTGCCGGAACCTGACAACTCCCGCGGAGAAATTCGGAGCCATCATCCGCCACGTGCAGTCCACCCTGACTTACAAAGGCCTCGAATTCGGACCGCGCGGCCAGATTCCCAGCCCGGTGTCCAAAATCCTGACAGATCAATACGGCGACTGCAAGGACCACACCTTCCTCCTCTATCACCTCCTCCGCCGCGCCGGCATTGCCTGCTCGCCCGCCCTCGTGGACACGGATTGGCGCCTCCGCCGCGACCTGCCGTCGCTCGACCAATTCAACCACATGATCCTCCATGTCCCCGGAGTAGGTCCGCAGCCCTGGATCGATGCCACGGACGATTGGCTGGACCTCACGCAATACGTCCCGGAAAGCCTCGGCGGTCGCCAGGCCCTCGTCATGGACTCCGCGGGCGGCCACCTCGAAACCATCCCGGAAACCCCGGCCACTTTGATCAAAATCGACCGCACCGCCAAGCTGGTGTCCCCTTCCGGCAGCGCGCTTGCCATGGATGAAACCCTGACTTTGACCGGCGCCGCCGCCTCCTGGGCGCGCGGGTGGTTCCTCTCCGCCGCGGAATCGGAGTATATTAATATGGTGCGCCGCCAGCTCGATTCCTCTGGCTCGTTCGACCTGAGCCGCGTGGAGCTGAAAAATGCCCAGGATCAGTCCCTGCCATTCATCATCCGTCTTACTTATACGGTCCCGGATGCCTTTGCCCCCGGCAGCCGGCAGTTGAGCATTCCATTTCTGTGGGAGCGCGATTACCTCGCCGTCAGTCCCGCTGAAAACCGTCAGTCCCCTTTCCGGATTCAACCCGCCACCCGGATCGAAAGCACCTTCCGCCTCACAGGACTTTCCGCCACCCCCGTCGTGAACGCGGCCCCCGCTTCAGCCGCGGCTCTGGAGATTGACGAAAACTCCGCCACCCCGTCCTCCGGCACCCTCATGGAAGGAAAATGGGAACTCACCTCCGCGCCCGATGGAGGGGATTGGCTGGTCAGCCTGAAAACCGAAAGCCGCGCCGGCGATTTTCCGGTCAGTGATTGGACCGCTTTCCAAAAATCCCACCGCACCCTCACTGAACGGCTCCGGCGGATGTCCGTCACCCTGCCGTGACCGCAGGCGGCCAAAATCCGTCCTCCGTTCCCTTTTCACCCGCCCCGCATCCCTGCCCAATCTCGCCTTGCAAGGGCAGGGGGAAGGGACGATGGCTGTGATTCCCCCGTTCTCTGCGGCGGGGGAAATCCGATTTTCCGCGTTCCCCACCTCCTATGTCCACTGTTCATCCTGAGATTTCCAAACTCGTCGCCAATGGCAAACTTCAAGGCGTCCTCGCGCCCCGCCTGTCCGCGTTGGAGCCCGGCACTTACTGTTTCCATAAAAGCTGGGGCGTCGGCAGAATCAACGAATGGAAGCTGGATGCGGACCAGATCATTCTCGATTTCGAGGACAAAAAAGGACATCCCCTGAAGGTCGAGTTCGCCGCCAAATCCCTCGAGCCCGTCCCGGACACCCACATCCTCGCCCGCCGTCACGCCGACCCCGCCTCCCTTCAAAAACTCGCCAAGGACGACAAACCCGCTCTCGTCCGCGCCGTCCTGGAAAGCCACAAGGGCAGCATGTCCCTCGACGCCTTCGAAGCCGTCGTGAAACCTAAAATCGTCAGCGAAGGCGCTTTCAAAGGCTGGTGGGAATCCTGCAAAAAAGAACTTCGCAGCCGTCCCGAGTTCATCGTCCCCGCCAAACGCAACCTCCCCCTCGAACTCCGCGGCGGCGACCTCAGCCCCGCCGACGCCCTCCTCTCCGACTTCCGCAAGGCCCGCGACCTCAAGGGCAAAGGCAAGGCCCTCGACGCCATCACCCGCGAACTCGAACTCTTCCAGGACCAGGCCGTCCTCGAAGCCGTCATCAAGGAAGCCGATGAAGCCGCCACTCAAAATCTCCGCCTCCGTCCCGTCGAGGCCCTGGACCTGATCCTTTCCCGCGACGAACTGCGCGATAAAGTCAAGGCCCTCCACGACGACGTCTCCCCCTCCCTCGCCAAAGCCATCGCCGTCGAAGGCCCCCGCCTTGCCGAGTGCGTCGGGAGCTTGGCCGTTTCCCGCCAGCGCCGCGTTTTCGATGCCCTCGTGGACGCCACCGGCGATGCCGGAGTCGAAAGCCTCCTCCCCCTGATGAACCGCCTCAGCCAGCGCAGCCTGGGTGAGATCGCCTCCGTGCTGAAGGAAAAAGGTTATGACGGCCCCTTCAACAAGTTCCTCATGACCGGCATCACCCAGCGCAGCCTCTCCTCCGAGGTGCTCGTCTGGCTCGGCAAGGAACGCAAAGGAGCCGGCTCCGCCGTCTTCAGCCTGGAACTTTCCAAAGCCATGCTCAGCGCCATTGAGCGCGACCACTTCGATGAAGCGAACCGCAAGGCCAACCGCATCAACGACTTCCTCCTCGCCGACAAGGAGATCATCAAGGACTTCCTCAAGCTCGGCGGCGTCGCCCAGGGCCGCAACTTTGCCCGCCAGGTCATGCTTTCCCCCGGGATCGAGGAAATGGGCAAGCGCTCCCTGCTCGCCCGCTTCATCCGCGTCCATCCGGAACTCGAGGACATCATCACCGAGCGCGGCAATGAAAAACAGGAGGAACAGGAGGAAACACTGCTCGTTTCCTGGACCAGCCTCACTGAAAAACGGAAGACCTACGAGCACCTCATCCAAGTCGAAATTCCGAAGAACATCGAAGACATTTCCATCGCCCGCGAATACGGCGACCTTCGCGAAAACTTCGAGTTCAAGTCCGCCAAGGAATACTCCCTCGTCCTTTCCCGCCGCCGCTTCGATATCGAGCGCGACCTGAACCGCGCGAAAGGCACGGATTTCTCGGACGCTTCCGACGCACTCGTCAGCGTGGGCACCATCGTCACCTACGTGGACCTGGAGTCCAACAAGGAGGAGACCTTCAGCATCCTCGGGGCATGGGACACCAAGATCGAGGAGAACATCATCTCCTACCTTTCCGTCAGCGCCCAGGCCCTGCTGAACAAAACCGTCGGTGATGAAGTGGACCTCCCCAGCGAGGACAGCGCCATCACCCGCCACGTTAAAATCACCAAACTGGCCAAGGTCGATCCCGCTCCTTACGAAGCCCAGTCCTGACATTTGCCCCCTGGCAAAGCCGGCGGGCATCCGCAGGGACCCGGTCGGCAGACCACGGCCGCAGACCACGGCGGTCAGCCCCGACGGGCCGGAATCAATATAACAAACTACGTCATCAATACGCAGTTCTCCATTTCAATAGCCTCCGCCTTCAACAGGCGGAGGCTATTTTTTTGCCATGGAATGGCCTCTTCAGGAGCCTTGGCTAGGGTATTTTAAATAATGACGCAGCCAGCGTCCGACCCCAGAGGGGTTAAATCTTTATAGCCATGGTCACCCGCTAAATTTTAGCTCCGGAGGAGCGACATCTAGCTTTATCGGTAAAGAATATGCCGCTCCTCCGGAGCTCGATCAATTTTCACATGTGGGTGGCTATAAAGATTCCGGCCCTCCGGGCCTAATATTGCAGAGGCCTAACGGCTACGGCATTATTTTAACTGCTCTAGTGCGTTTTGCATAAAAATGCAGCCGCTATGCCCGTGGATGTCAATTAGTCCTAATACCGATTCCACAATGAACCAGATATGTTGTTGCTCGTGCCACGAAAGCAACTGACCGCGGAGCGGTCACGGAAGGTAGCCGTGGGATTTATCCCACGGACTAGCATGTTGCAGCCTTGCGCCGCGTAGCGACGCCGGAAAAGAGCGTCCAAAATATACCGATTTTCAACTGAAATTGGTATTGCCAAACCAGGAATTGATGTCTCGCCAAATCGCGGAATAGCCTAACTTGGAGCAGGCTGCTGAGCGCTTACCAATTGGCGAGAAGGCCGGTCAGGTGAATAGGCGGGCGAAGGAATTTCTGCATCCCATCATGGGATTCAACCTCCGTTCCGGCGGCCTTCGAGGATTTTCTGGAAGGAGCGGGTGCGGATTTCTGTCAGGGTGAGTCCGGTAGCCAGGGCTTCGGGCTCGGTGATGGCACCGCAGGCGATGCCGCGCAGGAAAAAGTTCAGCAGTCCCTGGCCGGTGGCGGCGTCGTCGAAAACATCGCCGAAAAGTGAGGCCTGGGCGGCTTTTTTGACAAACGATCCGAGGCGGTCGGTGGCGGCGGGAAGGCTGGTTAGGAAAAAGCTGTAGGCGGCGGCGTAGCGCGGGATGAATTGCGCGGGATGCAGGTCCCAGCCTTCGTAGAGTCCTTGCCGGAGGGAGTGCAGCGTGTCGTCGAAGGCGAGTTTCCAGGCGTTGTGAATGGCGTCGCGGTTTTCGTCCAGCTGGGTGGATGTCAGGGAATCGCCGCGGTGCGGACCCACCGGGAGAATGTTGGTGGCGCCGTCGGACAGGTGGATGCCGGTTCCGGCCAGGGCGATGGTCATGACGGTGCGGGCGAAGTCGCAGGCGGGGTGCCCCATGGCTTGCCAGGCGGCGGTGATGCCATAGCTGGCGGTGTAGTCATAAACGCCGAAATGCACGCTGGAGCATCGGCCCTGGGCGGCGGCGATGAAGGAGCGGAGCGGGCAGACGCCATGGCGGTCGAATATGGCCTGAGGGGTTTCCACCATGAGTTCCAGCCGGAGGGCGCCGGGCGCGAGATTGAGTTTGGCCTCCAGGAGATCGCAGACACTTTCCGCGGCGGTGACCTGCGCGGCCAGCTGGACTTTTGGCAGGGTGATGACAAAATTGGCCGGAAGGGCGCCGCCCGTGAGTTTTGTCAGGGTGGTGATGAAGAGGTCCATGGTCCGCATGGCGCGGGCGCGGGTGTCCTCATTGAAAGGTTTGATGCGGATGCCGATGAAAGGCGGAAGCGAGCCAGCTGCCATGCCTTCGGCGACCTGCGTAGCGCTGGCCACGGCATCACGATCCTCCTCCTCATCCGGACGGGAGCCGTAGCCGTCCTCGAAGTCCAGTCGAAAGTCCTCCACGGGTTCGCGCTGCAGTTTCGTCTGGATGCGGGCGTGGAGTTTTTCGGAAAAACCGGGCGTCCAGTCCGCGCCGAGCGCTTTTGTCAGGGTGGCGCCATCGGGGGCATAGTGAGTGAGGACGGCCAGGGCATTGTCTCCGAGCCGGCGCGCGGTGTTGGCTTTGAAAAGCTGCGCCCCGCCATAG
>JAQGPD010000105.1 GCA_028293305.1 Verrucomicrobiales bacterium
AAAAAACACGTCATTACCTTGCAAACCCCCACCACTTCCAATCATCTTCCGCCGCCAGCCAGGCCCGCCGCCCTTTTCCGCGAACCTGACATTTCCCTCCCGGACATTCCGTTGTATTCTCACGCCTCCCTCCATGACGCCTCCGCCCGAAACCCCGCCCGCGGACCAAGCGCCCGCCGACGCCCCGCCGCGCCGACGCAGCTTGTTTGACGTGCAGATCAATGGCTTCGCGGGCATCGATTTCCAACAATCCCAGCTGAGCGGACCGGACCTGCTTCATGCCATCCGTGCCCTGGCCAGGGCGGAAACCCTGCGTTTTTTCCCCACCCGCATCACCGATGCCGTGCCGTCGCTGGCGGCCAAATTGGAAAACCTGGAAATGTTATGCCAGGCGCATCCGGAGGCCGCCGAAGCGATCCCGGGTTACCACTTGGAGGGCCCATGGCTCTCACCCGAGCCCGGATTCCGCGGGGCCCATGACCCGCGCTTCATGGGCGCGCCCTGCCTGGCGGATTTTCGCCGGCTGCAAGCCGCCGCCGGAGGAAAAATCCGCCTGCTGACCATGGCCCCGGAATGGCCCGGCTCGGAGGATTTCATCCGCGCGGTCACGGGGGAAGGCGTGCACGTTTCCCTCGGCCACACGGATGCCCAGGACCGGGAAATCGACCGCGCCATCCTGGCCGGAGCGCGGTTTTGCACGCATCTGGGAAATGGCGTGCCAGCCGTCCTGCCACGTCACGATAACATCATCCAGCGGCTTCTCGCCCGCGATGAGCTGACGGCTTTTTTCATCCCCGACGGCATCCACCTGCCCCCCGCCGTGCTTCGGAATTTTCACCGCGCCAAACCTCCCGGACGCGCCTTGTTCACCACCGACGCCATGGCTGCCGCAGGCGCGCGCCCCGGCCGATACCGCCTGGCGGAACTCGAATTGGAAGTCGGCCCGGACCGCGTGGTCCGCCTGCCGGGCAGCCCGCAATTCGCCGGCTCCGCGCTCCGTCCCGACCAAATGCCGCAACACCTTTCCGACTGGCTCGGCCTGGCCCCGGAGGCCGCCCGCGATGCCTGCTCCACGGCTCCCGCCGGGGCCTTCGGCATCACCCTGCCCTTCCTGGCCTGATCCCCGCTCTACCAATACAGGACCGCCTTTTCCCCAACCCCATGACAACTCCCCCCCAGCCCATGAAAACCCTGGCCACCGACCACCTCGCCATCGAAATCCACCCGGACCGTCCCGCCATGGGAAAGGCCGCCGCCGCCAAGGCCGCCTCCATCCTCCGGAACGCCATCGGGCAGCAAGGATCCGCGCGCCTCATCGTCGCCAGCGCGCCGTCCCAGGATGAATTGTTGGAAAACCTCGCCGCCGCCCCGGACCTGGATTGGAGCGTGGTCACGATCTTCCATATGGATGAATACCTGGGCCTCCCCGCCGGCCATCCCGCCACTTTCCGCGCCTACCAGGAGTCGGGTTTCCTGACAAAAATCCGGCCCGCCGCTTTCCATGGCATCAGGGGCGAGTCCCTCGACATCGACTCGGAATGCGAACGTTATGCCGCGCTCCTCGCCGAGGCCCCCATCGATCTGGTCTGCATGGGCATCGGCGAAAACGGCCACATCGCCTTCAACGATCCACCCGTCGCGGATTTCAATGATCCCCTTCTGATCAAACCCGTCACCCTCGACGCCGCCTGCCGCCTGCAGCAGGTGCACGACGGCTGTTTCCCGGACCTGGACTCCGTTCCCACCCGCGCCCTGACACTGACCTGCCCCGCATTGATGTCCGCTGAGGCCGTCGTCTGCGTCGTGCCCGGCCCCCGCAAAGCCGCCGCCATCCGTTCCACCCTGACAGAACCCATCCACCCCTCCTGTCCCGCCACCATCGTCCGGCTGCACCCCCACGCCGTGCTCTACCTGGAAAAGGATTCCGCCCACCTCCTGTTTTCATCCTAGCAAATCAAATACCAGCAGATGCCATCCCTGCAAAAACCATCCCGGAAATTACAGACCTAACAATTTATATTTTAACAAATCCCTCCGGCCATCACCCCCCGGCCGGAACCGCGCCGCCCGCGGTGGTGGACACCCTCACCGGCGCCCTCTCAAACTCCGCCGCCGCCAGCAGGGGCTGTTGGGTGAAGCCGAAAACCCTGGCCAGAAACGACTCCGGAAAAACCTCCAGCCTGGTGTTATACGCAGTGGCGATGTCATTGAAATAATCCCGCGACAGGGCGATGCGCTGCTCCGTTTCCGTCAGGGATTTCTGCAATCCCAGGAAGGCGTCGCTGGTTTTCAAAATCGGATAGGCCTCCGCCAGCACGGCCAACTTCGCCGCCGTCCCACGCGGATCCGGCCCCGCCAAACCCGGCGCGGTGGCCTCCTGTTGCGCGCGCAAGTCCGCCAGCGCCTCCGTTACCGCGCCCTCATGCAGGCGCAATCCGTCCACCGCCGCCACCAGCGGAGGGATCAAATCATGACGTCTTTTCAGCTGCACCTCCATCAGCGACCAACCTTGCCTGACGCGGTTCCTCACATCCACCAGGCTGTTGAAAAGCATCCACACCCACGTCGTTCCCCACACTGACAAATAAGCCGCGCCAGCCCCCACCGCCGTCCACACCGGCTCCCAGCCCGCCACCACGCCCCCCGCATAACCACTCCCCGCCCCCAACAACAG
>JAQGPD010000178.1 GCA_028293305.1 Verrucomicrobiales bacterium
GCCCAGGCTCACGCGGGTCACGCCCGCCGCGCGCATGACCTCCGCTTTCTCCGGCGTGATGGTGCGGGGATTCACCTCCATGGTCCATTCCCTGACTTTTCCAAAATCCAGGGTCGCGGCCAAAGCCGGCAGCAGGTCCGCCAAAATGGACGTGCTCAGCAAAGTGGGCGTCCCCCCTCCGAAATAAACGGTGTCCAGCGCCAGAGGCACCTCGCCCGCCCGCCAGGAGCGGGCCTCCGCCAGCAGGGCCGCACTGTAGCCGGCCAGATTCCCCTCCCCGGGAAGGTGTTTGTAAAACGAGCAATAAGGACAAATTTTATGACAATAGGGAACATGCACATAAAGGTGCCGGACCGGACCGTCCACCGGCTGTCCCAGACCTACCATTTCACTTCCTCCCGCCACTTCTGGCGAACATACAGCACCAGGGCCACAATGCCGAACAAGCCGCCCAGCCTCCAGGGCCAGCGGGACGGTTCCTCGAATGGAGTGATGAAATTGAGATCGGGGGTGGCCCCCGTGGAAACGCCATCGGGACGCGTGGCGTAGATCGCACAGGTCCAACGTGCTCCACCCCGCAGTTTGGTCACCTCAGCCCGGCCGCCGGTGGGGGTGTTCGTCACCTTCACGTTGTCCATGGCGTCGTATTCGGGAATGGGACCCTGGGGTGGACCGTGATTGCGCAGCATGCGGACCAGCACCCGGTAAGTCCACGTTCCCGGCGCGGGAGCATCCCACTCGAATACCAGCCGCTCAGGTTCCTCCACCAACAGACGCACATTGCTGATGAGGGGAAGGCTGGGGTCTTTTTTGGGAATGGCCTCCATCAGGCCGCGGGACAGAATCTGCACTTTCAATTGATGGCCTTTTTCCGTGGTGGGCTTGCCGGGCTCCTCCGGCTGACCTTGCACGGCGGTGGCGTTTTTCAGCACTTTGCCTGACATGAGCTGGGCCCGCGCGGCCTCGGGATCGATGTCCGCCAACAAAGGCAGCACGCGGTCGCCGCCAGTCAGATGCAGGGTCCAATCCTCCTTTAATCTTCCCGGTTCATCGGGTTTCGGGCTCAGCCGGAACTGCTTTTCCGATTGCGGCGCCAACACAAACTCCACCGGCAATCCATCGATCACAAAAAACCGCGGCGCATCCCAGCGAACGGCTGCGGGGGTTCCACCAATATTTTTTAAAGTCAGAACCTTGGTCGCCGCACTGCCCACGGCTTTTTCAAGAATGCCGAAGTCCACCGTGCCATCCGCTGCAACGCCTTGGATTTCAACAAGCGCCGGAGCGGCCGGGGCTTCGAAGGCCACGTCCTGGGACCAGTCCACGCCATCCAGCCGGATTTTACCGCTGAGGTTTTGGTTCAATTGTCCGGACGAGGCGACATTCACCTGCACGGACTCGGTGGGGGCGATGGTGACGCTTTCCGGGACCGCGATGCCGGTCGGGGCGCTCAGACGGACGGTCATCGGTTCGCCTTGATTGTTGCGGATATTGAAATGCCAGGCCCGGCGCGCGGTGCCGGACTCCCACTGCAGGCGCACCAGCGAGGGATAGCCCAAAAACGGAGGCAGCGCCCGGCCGATCACCCGGAGGATGGTTCCAGGAAAGAAGACAATTTTATGATCGATTTCTCCGTCGGAGCGGGTGCGGACGCGCAGCACCGCCTCCATGCGCTCGCCCGGAGCCAGGTCGAAATTTCCGCCCGTCGGCTGCAGCCAGGACCAACCGGCCGGCAAAGGCAGGGTGGCACGGAATGGCGCGTTGCCTTTGTTATAAATCGGAATGGTCCGCTCCTCGACCTCATTGGCCAGGACCCGTCCGAGGTCCAATCCCGCCTGCATTTCCAAAACCGGAGCCGGATCCACCAGCTTGATATTCACCGTGGCTTCCTCGGAGGTGCCGCTCCCCTCCACTTTCACGGCGAATGTGATGGTGTCCGTCACCGCCTTCGAATCGGGATTGCCGGTGTATTTCACCGTGGCGGATTCCTTGTCAACCTGCACCGGCGGTCCGGCCAGCTTTCCCTGCTTCGGAGCCTGACGGATGATGAATTCCATCTGGCGCGTGGTGGAGGTCAGACCGAGGAGCTTGATATCCAAGGGAAATCCGCGCACCGCCACCGCCTGGCCCGGTTTGGCCACCGGCACGCGGGGGGCCCGGGGGGCCTCAATGTCCGCACGCGCCTGATCTCCGGCGGCGCACCACAACAAGGCCGCAAGCAGGAGACGGAGGACTATAGCTGACCAGGAGAATTTCACGCCCAAGCTTTCGCTGATTCCGCGACGGAAAAAAAGGAAAACTTTGCTCACAGCCGGGCCAGCACTGCCGCCCCCATTCCCGCCGTGCCGGTCAATTGGATTCCCGGTCCTTCAGATCCAATGTCCCGCGTCCGGAAACCGTCATCGATCGCCTGGCGCACGGCTTTTTCAATACTGACCGCCGCCTCCTCCTGGCCGAAGGAAAACCGCAGCATCAAGGCCGCCGACAAAATCTGCGCGATGGGATTCGCGATGCCCTTGCCGGCAATGTCCGGGGCGGATCCGCCGCTGGGTTCATACAAACCAAAATAAAGCCCGCCCTCTTTCTGCCGTCCGAGACTGGCGCTGGCCAGCATGCCCAGGCTGCCCGCGATCATCGCCATTTCATCACTCAGGATGTCGCCGAAAAGATTTTCCGCCAGGACGGTGTCGAAGCTCTTGGGCTGTTTGATGAGCTGCATGGCCGCATTGTCCACGTAGAGATGGGACAATTTCACGTCGGGATACTGTTTCGCCACTTCCTCCACGGTCGCGCGCCAGAGCAGGCCGTTTTCCAAGACGTTCGCTTTATCAATGCTGGTGACATGTTGGCGGCGGCCCTGCGCGGCTTTGAAGGCGACGTGGGCGATGCGTTCGATTTCGCTCTTCTTATAAACCATGGTGTCCACGGCGGTCATTTCGCCATCCACTTCCTTCCGCCATTTCGGCGCGCCGAAATAAATGCCGCCGGTCAGTTCCCGGACGCAAAGCACGTCGAAGCCGCCTTCGATCAGTTCATTTTTCACCGGCGAGGCGTGGGTCAGGCTGGGGTAACAGATGGACGGGCGCAAATTCGCAAAAAGCCCGAAGTGCTTGCGCAGCGGCAACAACGCGCCGCGTTCCGGTTGCTCGTTGGGCGGCAGTTTTTCCCATTTCGGTCCGCCGACGGAGCCGAACAAAATCGCATCCGCCGCCTCACAGGCCGCCACGGTGGCCTCCGGCAGCGCCTTGCCCGCGCCATCGATCGCCGCGCCGCCCACCAGTTGGTGATCGAAGGAAAACGTCAATCCATGCTTTGCTCCCGCCGCCTCCAACACCTCAAGGGCGGTGATCATCACTTCAGGACCGATACCGTCGCCGGCAAGCACAGCAATTTTCAAAGGAGCGGGAGTCGTCATGGGATAAAATGTCAGGAAAAATCCCGGCTTGGGTCCGGTGGAAACCCGGCACCGGCGCACCGGGCCGCTCACAAAGCACACCCTCCCCCTCCGCGCAACAGCCACCCTGATTTTCCCCAAATCCCATTCCGCTCATTTAAATCCCGAAACCCGCCCCGCGGAATCCGAAACCGGAAATCCGGACCCACCCATACTTTTCCCGCCCCCACCGCTACCCAACGCACTTTTCCCCATCCACATCGGAAAATGCCCTAGGCTTCCCGCCCATCAATTCCTGGACAAATCCACGACCCATCCTTAACTCCGCCCATGCTGTTCAATTGTTGCTTCCGTTTTTCCGCCGTCAGCCCGCCCTCCCGCCGCGCGCGAGGGAGCGGTGCTTTGCTGGCCAAAGCGGTTCTATTTTCCACCCTGCTGGTTTCCAGCCAGCCCTGCCCCGCCCCCGCCGAACTCATTTCCCGCAACGCCCCCGCGGATTACACCGCCGCGGACCGCACCGCGATCCTCGCCGGCATCAAGGAAATCGACGGCCCGGGCGCTCCCGGCGGGGTCACCTCCTTCGGTCCGGCCGCCTTTGCCGTCATTTCGGGAAAAGACGGCGATGCCCTCAGCCCCGTCGTCGCCGCCACGCGGTTCGAAAAAGGACGCGTCGCCGCTTTCGGGCATAACGGTTATCTGGACGCCTTCGACCATGAGGAGACCGGCGCGCTTTTGATCAATGCCGCGCGTTGGTCCGCCACGGCCCCCGATGGCAAAGCCAAACAAAAACTCCGCGCCGCGGTCCTCAACCAGCCCAAACTCGCCGCCTGGCTGGACTCCAGGGGATTCAATACCGAACCCCTCTCCGGCAATGCCTGGACCCGCCAGATCGCCGGAGCGGACGTCCTGTTCTGCGATGCCCATGACCTCCGGAGTGGACGCGAGGGCGGGCTGGATGACATCGCCCGCTTTGTGAAATCCGGCGGCGGTCTCGTCATCGCCGCCACCGGCTGGGGCTGGGAATCCACCTCCAAAGGCAAGTCCCTGACCACGGATTTTCCCGCCAATCAGCTCCTCGCGCCCATGGGGCTCGTTTTTAATAACACCACTCCGGAAAAAACCTCCGACGCGGGATTCCTCGCCGCCACCGGCCCCGGCACCCCGTTCACGGACGCCTCCCACGCCTTGGACAAGTTCCTCCAAAAATCCAACAAACCCGACCCCGCCCAGCAATTGCAGATTACCGCCACCCTCGGCCTGGCCATCCGCTCCGTCCCTCCCACCGACACCCTCTTCCGGGGCAGACTCG
>JAQGPD010000215.1 GCA_028293305.1 Verrucomicrobiales bacterium
GGAAAAGCCTCCCCATCCGGCATCGCCTTGGCCGTGATGCCATTCAACGTCGGCTGCATGGAAGCCGTGGGAATTTTAAACGGCTGCAAAAAATACGCGCGGATCCCCAGCGCCACCACGATCGCCACCACGATCACCTCCACATTCTCCTTCAAAACCGACGACTTGTATTGGGGCACCGCCCCCTCGCAGGACTGCACCAACTCCTTTTCCAATACTTCCGCCGCCGCCTGATCCCGGCTGCCCAACGCCGCTTTGTGGCGCGCCTGCAGTTCAATCACCTTCGCCAGCTTGTCCGCCGGCATGAGATCCCGGTTATATTGCACGAATTTCTGAACGCCTTTGGACAGGTTCACCCCTTTTTTCATCCATCCCGGCTTGAAAAAAGGCAGCCGCGCCGGACGGGACGCGGAAACGGAAGCGGGGGAATCGAAATCCGAAGACATGGAAAATTGAAAAAGCTAGCAGATGATAAGAGCCGGACGCCCCTCCCATCCGCTCTTTCCATGCGCCCCGCAAGCAGGAACCATCCTCCCACAACCCTGCTCCCAAAGGGCCGTATGCAAGAGTGAGCGGCCTCCCTCACCCGCCGAATCGCCGACTTCGCCCCCACAGTCATCGGCGGTGCCCGCTGAGGTCTTCCTCCCGGAATCCGATCGGTTCCAGACCTCCGGCCGTCAGGGCCGGAAATGAAAACCCTTTGGAAAAGACCGTATCCATGGCATAATAAGGCATGTCCCCCCTCCCCTTTTTCGCATCATATATCTTGCTGACCGCCAGCGCGTTGTTCATTTCCATATCCTCATTGGAGGCGCAGACGACCACGGCATGGGATTTGCATAAAACCGCCGACGGACTGCACCCGGACGGCAATGAGCAGGAAATGTTATGGCTCATGAACCGCGCCCGCGCCAACCCCACGGCGGAAGGCGTTTTCCTGGCAAATTCCGGCAATGCCGACATCAATCTGGGCATCTCGTTTTTCAACGTGAATGTGGCTCTCATGCAGCAGGAATTCGCCGCCATCCCAGCCAAGCCGCCCGCCGCTTTTGACCGTCGGCTTTACGAGGCTTCACGGGACCACTCCCTCGCTCTCATCGCGCGCGATTCCCAGGACCACGACGGACAGTTCGCCCTCGTCGATGCCTCCGGATTTAAAAAAACCTTCGCCAACGTCAGCGTTTTCGCTTTTGCCAACGGACCACTCGCCGCGCACGGCGCCCTCAATATCGACTGGGGTCCGGGAGGCACCGGCGGCATGCAATCAGGCCGGGGGCATCGGGTCGCCATCATGTCCACCAATTCCGCCCTGACCAATGTAGGCCTGGCCATGGTTCCTGACAACAACCCCGGCACGGAAGTGGGCCCGTTCGTTTTCAGCGGAGCCTATTGCGGAGCGGACACTGCGTTTCCCAACCACTATAACCGATTCCTCGTCGGCACGGTCTGGAGGGACAATAACAGCAACGGCCGCTACGACGCGGGCGAAGGGCTGAACAATGTCCGCGTGCAACCCGGCAACGGCACCTTCCACGCCTTCACCGGCATCGCGGGCGGCTATGCCATCCCCGCCACCGCCGTCGGCGCCGTCACCCTCACCATATCCGGAGGCACCCTGGCCGGCACCATCACGAAAACCGCGACTGTCGGCGCCAGCAGCGTGCTGGTGGATGTGCTGGTCACCACCACCCCCGCCGCCCAACCCATGGCCGTCACCTCCGTCGTCCGTGCGCCCAATGGAAATCTCACCCTGCAATGGACCGGCGGCAACGCTCCCTATCAGGTCCAGCGCAGCACCACCCTCCTCCAGGGATCCTGGCAGAACGTGGGCAACCCGGTGTCCACCACCAGCGCCACCGTCACCCCCACCGGCACCAAGGCCTTCTACCGCGTCACCGGCAGCTGACCTGGAAACTCAATCCAATCCCTTCACCCGGTCCTCCACCTCCGGTGCCACCGGCACCAGCCACCCCTTCGCTTTCGCCTCCCGGCCGATCGGAGTGTTAGGGCATCGGCGCTGAAGTTCATTGTATATCTCCCTCGCCTGCGCTTCGTCGAATTTCGCAAACCACCAACCTGTCAGGTTCATCATCACCGCCAGGTCAGGGGAATTGTCAGGCATCTGAGCGAAAGCCAGTTTCGCCAATCCGTAGGCATGATAGCGGTAATTGAACCTTTTACCCGGCTTCGGCGTGTTTTGCGCCAGCCGGGCTTTTTCCGCAGCTGATACCGCCGGAAAAATCAGACGCGGGGGCTCCGCGGGATCCGCCGGCGCTCCCGCCACCACCACGCCCAGCCGCGTGCCCCGCAGGTCATCCGCCTCGAACGCGCCGCCCTGCGCCGCATTGTCAGGAGCCCCCGCGTAACCCCACAACTCCATGCCCGCATACCGGTGGATCAGGGCCGCTTTCCAGTAACCGGCCGCCCGGGCCGGTTTTGGCAGGGTTTTGTTCTGCCCCGCCTCCCGATATTTCAAAAACAAATCCAGCACCGGCCGCAGCCGCGTCGGCAGAAACTCGCGGCTCACCTTCAGATTATCCTCACGGGCCAGGCGGCGCGCGATCGCATGGTGCAACCCCCCATTCCCTTTGTAGTCGAACACCGGCAAGCCTCCCGGACCCGCCACCTGCTCCACCGCGCCATCATCCGGCGGAGCCTCCAGCCATTCGGTCAGGGTCGCGACTGTCAGGGGTTTCGGCAGCTCCGCCTGACCCTTGAAGCGCTTTTCCAAAGGCCATTTCACGGCGTATTTTTCCGCCTCGGCCAAGGTCACCACCTGTTCCAGGACATAGGCCGCATCCTCGTGAAAACCCGAGCGGCTCAGCGCATCCAGACTGCCCGGAAAGTCGTCCATCGCCAGCCTGACAAGTCCCAGATCCGCCTGGAACTGCTCTTTCTGCAGGGCGGAGGCATCCTCCGGATAGCCATCCACATCTTCATGCCGGTCCTCCTGCGGCGAGGCGATTTCAAATCCCGGACGCGCCAATTCCAGTTCCTTCGCCGCGGTTTTGATTTCCCCCTGCTGCAGCGCCAGCTTGGCCCGCAGCCAATGCGTCATCGGTGAATCCTCCGCCCGTTTCAGCCACGTCCCGGCCAGGGCGTAGTCACCGGATTCATACGCCGCCCACGCCAGGCGGTCACCCAGGGCTTCGCGTCCCGCGGCATCGGATTTTTCCAAAGCCGCCAACCATTTCGCGGCCGGATGGTCCGCCCCCGCAGGTGCCGCCGTGCTGCCGGGATCCTCCTCCGACATGCCCGGCGCACGCCGATTGATAGGCAGCAGACAGGCCGTGACCACCTGCCTCAGGTAAGGCGAGGAGGCACAGGCGGTGGCGGCTTTTTCATCGGCCAACCATCCCTTCGCCAGTTTTGTCAGATGAAAAATCGGCAGCTCCTGGTTGGTGGCGTGATGCCGCCCTGACAGAAAATACGGCTCCCCTCCGCCCGCCTCCACATGCCTGGCCAGGAGCCATACGAGGCGCTCCGCCCGCTTGACCGAAAATCCGTCAGGATCCTTTTCCATCAGCTTTTGCTCCGCCAGCGCCTCCCAGCCGAAACTGGCCGCCGCGCGGTTCAGCGAATCCTTTCCGGCCCTGGCTTCGGACCTTGTTTTTTGAAACCATTTCACCGCCGCCGCCGCATCGCTTTCCACCGCCGTCCGGCCCAGCATCCACGCCGCCCAGGTCCCGCGGAAGCGTCTTTCCCCCTCCGGCAACGCCAACACTTTCTCCCAGGACGCCACGGCTTCCGCCACCCGTCCCTCCTGGAAATGACCCGCCCCTTCCACATACAGGCGGAACTCCGCAGGCAATCCCTTCGGCCAATTCGCCACCGCGCCCGCCGCCCCGGGCGCGCCGGATTTCAATAACAAAGGCAGCTTCAACAACATCGTCCGCCGCGTCTGGGAATAGGCCAGCACGATCGCCATCCGATCCCCGGATTTTTCCAGGGCTTCCCACAGATCACTGACATCCCGCTGCAGCACCGGCCAGGCTTCACCCGCCAGTCCCTCCTCGGAAATAGTGAGGCCTCCGGGCAGCGCGGGCTCTGTGATCACCGCCTTCACGGGGCTCTCCCCCGGCGCCTCGGGCGCCCCCGGCGCGGTGATCAACTCGCCCCAGACATCGGCCACCGGAGGTGCCAATATGATTTTTTCCTCACCATAGGGAGACAGCAGTGAAGCCTTGAAAAAGGGACCGCAGGCCAGGGCCGGACGCATGGCCAGCAAGGCCGCCAAGGGCAAAAGGATCAGTGAGGTTCTCATGGTGTGTAATTCAGAACAGGTTCAGCCGCAGGACTTAAGCGCACCCAGCCAATACGTTGGGTCCGGCCCGGAAAAAGCCATCCTCCGGTTGGGCGCATTCTTAATATACCATCCGCAAGTTGTCCTTTCCAATTTGCATGAACATCATAGGCCAAAACTTTCGAAGCCCCTGATCCCGCCACCCGGAGTTCGCCTTCCAGCCGGACTTCCACCCCGCCATCCACCAAGGCCTCGAGCTCATAAAAACCGGAGTCATTGCGCAGCGCCTTCACACGCAGGGACGCCCCGGGATCCTCGCCCGCCATCACCTTCCGCAACGCTTCCATGGACCAGTTCCACCGGTCCCCCTCCACCGGCATCCGATACCATATCACCCCTCCGCAACCCACCGGCGGCGCAGCCCGCCACTCACGGACCATGGCTGCCAGGAGCGGGGCATCCGACCGGACCAGCACCATCCTGACAGATCCGGCGGGCCCCTGCCCGGCGCCGTCCTCACCTGCCACATCCAGGATCTTTCCGGCGGAATCGAAGAACACCCGGCTGGCGTAGGTCGGCAGCGCCACGCGGAATGGCACTCCCAAAGCCGAAGCTTCCGCCACCCATTTCCGGGCGCGCGCGGGGTCGCAGACCAGGGCGCTGTCTTTGTCAGGATGCGGCAGTTGCAGGGCATGAACCTGCAGGATATAACTACCCGCCGCTTTGGCCAGCCTGACAAATTCCGGATTTGTCAGCCAATCGGGGAGCGCGGTCAGGACCCAGCGCACAGCGGCCGGGGGAGCGGTCAGCCGCGTCATCAGTTCCACATACTCCCCCAACCGGGAGGCCGGACAATCCAAATCCAGATGCACCTCCTCCAGGGCGACCCCGCCTTCCGCCGCTTCCCGGACCACCCTCGCCGCCGCTTTCAGCAATTCCTCCGCCTCCGACTCCAATCGCGCGGAAGTCACTCCCACCCGAAGCGCGGCCGCCACTTTCAAGTGACCCCGGGGGATGGATTTGAACGCCGGCCGCACCCATCGCCAGGCCTCTTTTCCGCCCACCGGACCTTCCCGCTCGGCGGCTAAATAACAAATCTGGCCAAAATCCTTTCCCGCCCCGCGGACCGCCCGCTCCACCGCCGTGGTCCACTGCCGCTGCCAAACATACGCCTCCATCCGGAACCCTCCCGCCGCCCCGCCACTGCCTCCGGGGGCGGAAAGCACGCCTGTCTCGCGTTTTCCGCACGACGGCGCCAGCAATGCGCCTGACAAGTAAATGAACGACCTTCGATCCATCCCGGACCTTTCCCTTCACGCTTTGATTTGCGCAACGCGATCCTGGAAAAATTCCTGCCGCATTCTGCCTGCAGGCCAATCTTCACGAGCCTTCAGGATCACGTTGATTTTTATCCCGACCCCGTCTTGCTTGCTGGGATTCAACGCCTTCCAAGGCAACCGACATCCTCCCCCCCAGATTTCGAGTATGAAGAACAAGGTGATCCCCCCGCGCCCTGATGCCGAATCCACGCCAAGTGGAAGCGATAAACCAACCCGTCGCGGAACCGCGAAATCCGGGTCGCTTTCATCCGCGGAAACCCGCCCCCTCCAGCTCCTCGCCGCCATGACCGCGTTCCGGGATGGCGACTTTTCGGTGCGGCTTCCCAGCGACTGGACCGGCACGGAGGGCCGCATCGCGGAGGCCTTCAATCAGTCCATGGTTCTGGAGGACCGCATCACCCGCGAAGCCAAACGCCTGGGGGATGTGGTCGGAAAACAAGGCCGCCTGAAGCAGCGCATGGCCCTGCCCGGAGCCACCGGCCAGTGGGCCGTGAAGATCGAGGCTATCAACACTCTGATCGACGACCTCGTGCGTCCCACGGCCGACGTGGCGCGCACCATGGGCGCGGTGGCCAAAGGTGATCTGGGGCAATCCATGGAATTGGAGGCGGATGGACGACCGCTCCAGGGCGAGTTTCTGGGATCGGCCAAGCTGGTGAATTCCATGATAGGACAGCTGTCCATCTTCACCTCGGAAGTCACCCGCGTGGCCCGCGAGGTGGGCACCGAGGGCAAGCTGGGAGGCCAGGCGAAAGTGAAAGGAGTGTCGGGTGTATGGAAGGAACTGACGGAATCCGTGAACCAAATGGCGGGCAACCTAACTGCACAGGTGCGCAACATTGCGGATGTCACGATCGCGGTGGCCAATGGTGACCTATCCAAAAAAATCACGGTGGATGTGCGTGGGGAGATATTGCAATTGAAGGAAGCCACTAACACGATGGTGGACCAGCTGCGTTCCTTCGCGTCGGAGGTGACCCGCGTGGCCCGCGAGGTGGGCACCGAGGGCCGCCTGGGCGGGCAGGCGGTGGTGCCCGGCGTGGCCGGGACCTGGAAGGACCTGACGGATTCCGTGAACGCCATGGCCTCCAACCTGACAGGTCAGGTGCGTAACATCGCCGCCGTCACCACAGCCGTGGCCCGCGGGGACCTGAGCCGGAAAATCACGGTGGATGTGAAAGGCGAAATCCTGGAGTTGAAGGAGACGATCAATACCATGGTGGATCAGCTGAACGGCTTTTCGTCGGAGGTCACGCGCGTGGCCCGCGAGGTCGGCACGGAAGGAAAACTGGGTGGCCAGGCGGCGGTGCCAGGTGTGGCGGGGACTTGGAAGGACCTGACAGATTCCGTGAATTCCATGGGATCCAACCTGACCGCCCAGGTGCGCAATATCGCGGAGGTGACGACCGCGGTGGCCCGTGGCGACCTGAGTCGGAAAATCACGGTGGATGTCAAAGGCGAAATCCTGGAACTGAAAAACACGATCAATACGATGGTGGACCAACTCAACGGTTTCGCGTCGGAAGTGACGCGCGTGGCCCGAGAGGTCGGCACGGAAGGAAAGCTGGGCGGGCAAGCCGCGGTGCCAGGCGTGGCGGGGACCTGGAAGGACCTCACGGACAATGTCAATTTCATGGCGTCCAACCTGACGGGACAAGTTAGAAATATCGCGGAGGTCACCACCGCGGTGGCCAATGGCGACCTTTCGAAAAAGATCACGGTGGATGTGCGCGGCGAAATTCTGGAGCTGAAAAACACGATCAACACGATGGTCGACCAGCTGAACGGATTCGCCTCGGAAGTGACCCGCGTGGCCCGCGAGGTGGGCACGGAAGGAGAGCTGGGTGGCCAGGCGGAGGTGCGAGGCGTGGCGGGAACCTGGAAGGACCTAACGGATTCCGTGAACGCGATGGCGACCAACCTGACAAGTCAGGTCCGCAACATCGCGGAGGTCACGACGGCCGTGGCGAATGGCGACCTATCCAAAAAAATCACGGTCGCGGTGCGGGGCGAAATCCTGGAGTTGAAGAACACCATCAATACCATGGTGGACCAGCTGAACGCCTTCGCCGGCGAAGTGAGCCGCGTGGCCCGCGAGGTGGGAACCGATGGGAAACTCGGCGGCCAGGCGGCGGTGCCGGGCGTGGCGGGCACTTGGAAGGACCTCACGGACAACGTGAATTCCATGGCCTCGAATTTGACAGGACAAGTTAGAAACATCGCGGATGTGGCGACCGCCGTGGCCAATGGCGACTTGTCCAAGAAGATCACCGTGGACGTGAAGGGCGAAATTCTGGAACTCAAAAACACGCTGAACACGATGGTCGATCAGCTGAACGCCTTCGCGTCCGAAGTCTCGCGCGTCGCCCGCGAGGTGGGCACGGAAGGCAAGCTCGGCGGCCAGGCGCAGGTGCGGGGTGTGGCGGGAACCTGGAAGGACCTGACAGATAATGTGAACTCGATGGCCAACAACCTGACAAGTCAGGTCCGCAACATCGCCGACGTGACCACGGCGGTGGCCCGCGGCGATCTCAGCCGCAAAATCACGGTGGAGGTGAAGGGCGAAATTTTGGAACTGAAGGACACGGTGAACACGATGGTGGACCAGCTGAACGGCTTCGCCTCGGAAGTCAGCCGCGTCGCCCGCGAGGTCGGCACGGAAGGTAAACTCGGCGGTCAGGCGCAGGTGCAGGGCGTGGCGGGAACCTGGAAGGACCTGACCGATAACGTGAACTCCATGGCATCGAACCTAACCGGTCAGGTGCGCAACATCGCGGAGGTGACGACCGCGGTGGCGCGGGGGGATTTGAGCCGCAAGATCACCGTGGATGTGCAGGGCGAGATTCTGCAGTTGAAGGAAACGATCAATACGATGGTGGACCAGCTTAACGGATTTTCCTCTGAAGTCACACGCGTCGCCCGCGAGGTCGGCACGGAAGGAAAGCTGGGAGGTCAGGCGGAGGTTGAAGGGGTCGCCGGCACTTGGAAGGACCTCACGGATAACGTGAATTCCATGGCGTCAAACCTAACATCCCAGGTGCGGAATATCGCGGAGGTGACCATCGCGGTGGCGAATGGCGACTTGTCGAAAAAGATCACCGTGGACGTTAGGGGCGAAATTCTGGAGCTGAAGGAAACGATCAATACGATGGTGGATCAGCTCCGGTCCTTTGCCGCGGAAGTGACGCGCGTGGCCCGCGAAGTGGGCACGGATGGCAAGCTGGGCGGTCAGGCGGCGGTGCCGGGCGTAGCGGGAACGTGGAAGGACCTGACTGATAATGTGAATTCCATGGCGTCCAACCTGACAGGTCAGGTCCGCAACATCGCGGACGTCGCCACGGCCATTGCCCGGGGCGATCTAAGCCGCAAAATCACGGTCGATGTGAAGGGCGAAATTCTCCAATTGAAGGAGACCATGAACACCATGGTGGAGCAGTTAGGGGCCTTTGCGTCCGAGGTGACGCGCGTCGCCCGCGAGGTCGGCACGGAAGGAAAACTCGGCGGCCAGGCGCAGGTGCTGGGCGTGGCGGGGACTTGGAAGGACCTGACAGATAACGTGAATTCCATGGCCTCCAACCTGACAGGTCAGGTTCGTAATATCGCCGAGGTGACCATCGCAGTGGCCAATGGCGACCTGTCGAAAAAGATCACCGTGGACGTCAGGGGCGAGATTCTGCAGCTCAAGGAAACGATCAATACGATGGTGGAACAGCTGCGCTCCTTCGCCTCGGAAGTGACCCGCGTGGCGCGCGAGGTGGGCACGGAAGGCCGACTCGGCGTGCAGGCGGTGGTGCCTGGCGTGGCTGGAACCTGGAAGGACCTGACAGATTCCGTGAACACCATGGGAGCCAACCTGACCGGTCAGGTGCGCAACATCGCGGAGGTGACCACGGCGGTGGCGCGCGGCGACCTGAGCCGCAAAATCACCGTCGATGTGAAGGGGGAAATCCTGGAACTCAAGAACACCGTGAACACGATGGTGGACCAGCTGAACGCCTTCGCATCGGAAGTGACACGCGTCGCCCGCGAGGTCGGCACGGAAGGAAAACTTGGCGGTCAGGCGCAGGTTTCCGGCGTCGGCGGAACCTGGAAGGACCTCACGGACAATGTCAATTTCATGGCTTCCAACCTGACGGATCAGGTGCGCGGGATTGTGAAAGTGGTGACGGCGGTGGCCGATGGCAACCTCCGCCAAAAGCTCACCGTGCAGGCGAAAGGCGAAGTCGCGGCATTGGCGGAAACCATCAATAACATGACGGACACCCTGGCGACTTTTGCCGACCAGGTGACAAATGTGGCCCGCGAGGTCGGGGTGGACGGGCGCCTGGGCGGCCAGGCCCATGTGCCCGGCGCGGCGGGAATGTGGAAGGACCTGACAGGAAATGTGAACCTCCTCGCCGCCAACCTGACCACCCAGGTCCGGGCCATCGCGGAGGTCGCGACGGCGGTGACGCAGGGCGACCTGACACGTTCCATCCAGGTGGATGCGAATGGTGAGGTGTCGGAGTTGAAGGACAATTTGAACACGATGATCGCCAACCTCCGCGAGACCACCCAGCGGAATCGCGAGCAGGACTGGCTCAAGACCAACATCGCGCGTTTCACCAGCATGATGCAGGGGCAGCGCGATTTGTTCACGGTGGCGAAGACGCTGCTATCCGATCTTGTGCCTCTCGTGGATGCCCAGCAGGGGACCATCTATCAACTGCAGCGCGGCGATGGTGACGCCAATGTCCTGCAACTTCTGGCCGGGTATGCACGACGGCCAAATCTGCCGGACCGCATCCCGCTCGGTGAGGGCATCGTGGGCCAATGCGCCCTGGAGAAACAGCGCATCCTCATCAACGAGGTCCCGCCTGACTACACCCGGGTGAGTTCCAGTCTGGGCGAGGCCTCGCCCACAAGCCTGGTGGTGTTGCCCCTGCTTTTTGAAGGCCAGACGAAGGCGGTGATCGAACTCGCCTCCCTGCGGCCGTTCACTCCCACGAACCTGATTTTCCTTGATCAACTGACGGCCAGCATCGGCGTGGTGCTGAACACCATCGAGGCCACCATGAGGACGGAGGGCCTGCTGAAACAAAGTCAGCAGCTCACCGTCCAACTTCAATCCCGCCAAAGCGAATTGCAGGAAACCAACGAACAACTCGGCACCAAGGCCCGGCTGCTGGCGGAGCAGAATGCGGAGGTGGAACGCAAGAACCGCGAGGTCGAGCAGGCGCGCGGGGCCTTGGAGGAAAAAGCCGCGGAGCTGGCCCTGACATCAAAATACAAGTCGGAATTCCTGGCGAATATGTCGCACGAACTGCGCACGCCGCTCAACGCCATTCTCATTCTCAGCCAACAACTGGCGGACAATGGCTCCGGAAATCTGTTGGATAAACAAATCGAGTTCGCCCGCAATGTGCATTCGTCAGGTTCCGACCTGCTGCACCTCATCAACGACATTCTCGATTTGTCGAAAATCGAATCCGGCACTGTGTCCGTGGAGGCCGAGGAGATTTCCTTCCTTGGACTGCGCGACAGCATCGACCGGAACTTCCGGCCGGTCGCGGAAAGCAAGAACCTGCCGTTCCTGGTGGACTTTTCAACCTCCCTGCCGCGGGCGATGACGACGGATCCGAAGCGACTGCAACAGGTGTTGAAAAATTTGCTATCGAATGCGGTGAAGTTCACCGCGCATGGCCACGTGGAGCTCCGCGTGAGCTTCGCCGAAGAGGGATGGAGCCCGGATCATCCGGTGCTGGGCAAAGCGTCACAAGTGATAGCGTTTGAGGTCGAGGACACCGGCATCGGCGTGGCTCCGGAAAAACAACGACTCATTTTCGAGGCTTTCCAACAGGCCGACGCGGGCACGTCCAGGCAATATGGAGGCACCGGTCTGGGCCTGGCCATCAGCCGCGAACTGGCGTTCCTCCTGGGCGGCGAAATCCGCCTGGCAAGTATCCACGGTTCAGGCAGCACCTTCACCCTTTATCTCCCTTTGCATTACACAGGCCCGGCTTCCGGCCATGCTCCGGCACCCGCGCTGAAGCAGGATCACGGCGGCACTTACTCGCTGCCGCCGCTTCCCCTGGCAAGGGAGGAACAAATAGACGACGACCGCGAACTTATTGGTGAGGGCGATGCCGTGATGCTGATCATCGAGGACGATGCCCACTATGCCAGGATCCTCCTGGGGCTTGCCAGGGATCATGGATTCAAGGGCCTGGTCGCCACCAAGGGAGCGACCGGACTGACCCTCGCGCGGCAATATCATCCCTCAGCCATTTCCCTGGATATTTTCCTTCCTGACATGTTGGGCTGGACGGTGTTGAACCAGCTCAAACTGGATCCCACCACCCGCCACATCCCGGTCCAGGTCATCAGTTTGGAGGAGGAACGCCGCCATGGACTCGCGCATGGGGCCTTCGCCTATCTCGTCAAATCGTCCACCACCGACGGTCTGGAGGCGGCTTTCACCAAGCTGAGAAACTTCACCGCACCCCGCACGAAGCGGCTGCTCATTGTGGAGGATAACGATATCGAACGCAGCTCCATCGTGGCCCTCCTGGATCATGCGGACATCGAACTCCGCGCCGTGGCCACTGGTGCGGAAGCCTTGGGGGCATTGCGTAAGGAGCCCTTCGACTGTGTGGTGCTGGACCTCCGGCTCCCTGACATCAGCGGCTTTGAATTGTTGGAGGAAATCCAGCAGGATCCGACGCTGCGCGATGTTCCCGTGGTGGTCTTCACTGGAAAGGATTTGACCAGCAGCGAGGAACTCGAGATCAAAACACGGGCCAAGAGCATCGTGCTGAAAGATGTCAGGTCGCCCGAGAGACTGTTGGATGAAACGTCGCTGTTCCTCCACCGGGTGGTCACCGAGCTGCCCGTCTCCAAACAACAGATGCTGGAGCGCCTCCATCTTTCCACCGAGGTCCTGCGGGGACGGAGAGTGTTGGTGGTTGATGACGATGCCCGGAATATTTTCGCGCTGACTTCACTTTTGGAAAGCCAGGATATGGAAGTGGTCAGCGCCACCAATGGGCATCAGGCGATCGATTTGATCCGCGAAACCCCGAACCTCGACATTGTGCTCATGGACATCATGATGCCCGGCATGGATGGCTATGACACCATGCGCGAGATCCGGAAAATACCGGATTTCCGCATGCTGCCCATCCTCGCCCTGACAGCGAAGGCGATGAAGGGGGATCGCGAAAAATGTCTGGAAGCCGGCGCCTCCGACTACATCGCGAAACCGGTGAACACCGCGCAGTTATTATCCCTGCTCCGGGTGTGGCTTTTCCGCTGACCATTTCAACGAGTCCGGCATCTTTCCTATCCGATCATGAATCCCGTCACCCCGGATGAATCCATGGAACCACCCTGGCTGCCCGCTATCGCGGAGGATCCCATCAATATCCTGCTGGTGGATGATGAGCCGAGGAATCTATTGGCGCTGGAAACGGTGCTGGACGATCCCGGCTACCGGCTGATGCGCGCCAACTCCGCGGATGAGGCGCTGCTGGCGCTCGTGGCGGAGGAGTTTGCCCTGCTGGTATTGGATGTGCAGATGCCCGGCATGAATGGCTTTGAGCTGGCCCTCATGATCAAGCAGCGGCGTAAAACCGCCAGTGTGCCTATCATCTTCCTGACAGCCTATCACAGCGGCGACGAACATGTTATTCAGGGCTACAGCACCGGAGCGGTGGACTTTTTGGAAAAGCCCATCAATGCCGTGGTGTTGCGCTCGAAGGTCGCGGTCTTCGCCGAGCTGCACCGTAAAACCCGCGAGAGCGTTCTCGCCAACCAAGCCTTGCTGGCGGAGGTCGCGGAGCGCCGCCGCACCCAGGAGCAGCTGCGCACTCTCAATGAGGAACTGGAACTCAGGGTCGCCGGACGCACCGCGGAGCTGACCCAAAGCGAGGAGGCGCTCCGTCTTGCCGACCGGCGGAAGGATGAGTTCCTGGCCATGCTGGGGCATGAATTGCGGAATCCCCTCGCCGCCATCCGCCATGCGGTCTCCTTCCGCCACGAGTGCCCGGAGGATGAGGCGGGCCGCCTCTGGGCGGATGAGGTGATCGACCGGCAAAGCGCCCAGCTTGCCAGGATGGTGGACGACCTTCTCGATGTCGAACGCATCAACCGCGGCCGGATCGAGCTGCGCCCTTCCCTCCTGAATCTGGACCATGTGCTTTCACGCGCGGTGGAGGCGGTGCATCCCCTGATGGAACAAAAACACCACCGGCTTTCCTATCAAAAACCTGCTGCTCCCCTGGCGGTGCGCGGCGACGCGGCGCGGTTGGAGCAGGTTTTTGTGAATCTTCTCAACAATGCCGCGAAATACACCCCGGGTGAAGGCCGCATCCTCCTGGTGGCCGAGCGGGAGCAGGATGAGGCGGTGATCAGCATAACCGATAACGGGGTCGGCATAGACCCCTCGCTGATGCCGCATGTTTTCGACCTTTTCACCCAGGCGCACACCTCGCTGGACCGCTCGGAGGGAGGCTTGGGAATCGGTCTCACCGTGGTGCGGTCACTCATTGAAATGCATTCCGGAAAAGTGGCTATCGCGGCCAACGGGGGAACCACCGGAACCACCTTCACCGTGCGGCTGCCGCTGGTCGATGAGACGCCGCCCGCCCCATCCGGCAAGACCCCGCCGGATCCGGAGCCGGATGCCATGAGGGAGCTCATCAGGGTGCTGATCGTGGATGACCACATTGATGGAGCGCAGACTCTGGCCCGGCTCCTGACAAGAAGGAACTGCGATGTCCGGCTCGCCCACGACGGACAGGCCGGGGTGGCCGCCGCCAGGGAATTCCTTCCGGAAGTGCTGTTGCTGGACCTTGGTCTGCCAGGAATCGATGGCTTCGAGGTGGCGCGGACGCTGCGCGCGGATCCGGCGTTTGCGGACGCCCTGTTCGTGGCGATTTCCGGCTATGCGCAGGAAAGCGACCGGCAGAAAACCGCCGCGGCCGGCTTCAGCCAGCACTGCGCGAAGCCGGTGGATTTCAGTGCCCTGATGGGTTTTATCCATCAATGGAGTGCGGACCATCCCGTCAGCGGAAACCTATCCTGACAACAGCACGTATTGTTAGTATTGTCCCGATTCCACGTCAGGAGGCACCACAGGAAAACGTCAGGGAGGTCACCCAGAAATGGCCGGACTCGTCGGGTCCGGACTTCATGAGTCCGCCGTGCAAAGCGATGAACCTGCCCGTGGCCGACGCGAGGTCCTGCGGAAATGGCATCCGTTGTCCGGGTTCGGAAAGGGACACCGTCACTTCCCCATCCGTGCAATTCAAACCCGCCTGAAGGGGCTGACCATTTCCGCGTTTCCAAGCGGCGAGGGTCAATTCGCACAGCACCGAAACGACGGCTTTGGCATCGACCTCCAGGGACTGGCCCGCCTGCACATCCGGCCAGAGCAAATGGTGCTCCGATCCCTCGAAACGCCGCACCTGCATTCTCCACAGTTGCAGCAAATCGCCGGCCGCCACCATCACCGGACGCGGTTCATCAAAGCGGATCAGCAGCGATTTTATATTCTCCTCCAGTTGTGATAGGATCCTCCTCATCTGGGCCACGGTTTCAGCCGCATCCGGGTCCTCCACCAGCTCGCCCAGCAGGGTGGCATTCAACTCCAAACCGTTCAGGTGATTCCTGACATCGTGGGCGTGACGCCGGACAATCAACGCGAGATCCGAAGGGGGGGAGACGGACAGTTGTGGGGGGTGGGGGGCACTCATGGGAACTTGGATAGGACATGGCGGCCAGGTTCCGCCATTTTTGTGAAATGGACACGCGACATGCCCTTCATTCAAGAACATTTCGTGCATCCGAAAGGGTCTTGGCGAGCGATACAATACAGTGGGCATGAACGGTTTAGCTTGAATTCAGGCCCCTCCCGCCCGAAGTTTTCCCCTCCCCCCCATGCCGAGAAAACTGACTCCCCCCGTAAGTTCGCTCCACATTCCCAAAAGCCCGACCGGCATTCATGGTCTGGACGAAATCACCTGTGGCGCC